>JAMONB010000448.1 GCA_027066745.1 Flavobacteriaceae bacterium | reverse complement strand
GTGTTCTTAAGTTAGATATGATAATTAACAAAAGGAATTATGAGTTCAATACATGTAAATAACGTAAAATTATATTACCAATCAGTTGGTAATGGCACAGAAACTATTGTTTTTTCTCATGGATATTTGATGGATAATACCATGTTTAACGGCCAGATTGATGCCTTAAAAAATAAATTTAAATGTATCTCTTACGACCAAAGAGGACATGGAAAAAGCGAAGTAACTAAAGAAGGGTATGCATTAGATAATTTAGTAAAAGATGCTATCTCTTTAATAGAAGAATTAAATTTAGGGTCTGTACATTTTGTAGGAATGTCTACAGGTGGTTTTGTAGGAATGCGAATTGCTTTGCAACGACCAGATTTATTAAAATCGTTAGTTTTGATGGATACATCAGCAGAAGATGAAGATGAAAAATCACTCAAACAATACAATCAATTGCTATGGATGATAAAAAACATTGGTTGGTTTGCCGTTATTTCTAAAGTGTTTCCTTTGCTATTTCACTCCAGTTTTATACAAAATGATTCAAAAAAAGAAGAAAAGAAGAAATGGAAAAATATTATTACAGGCCATAGTAAAAAAGGCGTCATCCCTTTTGGCAAAGGTATCTTTTCACGAAATAGTGTATTAGAAAAATTTTCAAACATCACTATTCCAACTGCCATTATGGTTGGCGAATTTGATGTTGCAACACCACCAGATTATGCAAAACGTATGGCATCTAAAATTCCAGATGCAAGTTTTTATACTATACCCGATGCGGGTCATTCTGCTGCTGTTGAAAAGCCTGTTGATGTAGCCAATGCCATACAAGATTTTTATTCTAAAAACGGGTTTATTTAAAATTTAAAAGACACTTTCAAAACTCAATTTATTGGCTGAACAGTACTGATTTCTTTTGATTCTTAACTCCTTTTTAACTACCTTCGTTTATCACTAATAATGAATCATTAAAACGCATTCATATTCTTACGTTATGGGCAATGAAAAAAAACCAATCCTGAAAGAGAAATTATATAATGAATTTAAAAAAATAACTTAATGAAACTTAAAATTACTTTAATTTTTTTTATTGTGCTTTCCATATATGGTTGCAATAATTCATCAAAAGACGCAAACCAAAAACAATCGAAAAGTATTCCTAAAGTTAAACCGATAAAAGTCTATAGTATAAAGGGAAAAGGAATTGAATTAAGAAAGGGAGCGGGAGAGAATTTTGAAAAAATAGTTAATCAAAAAGCTTCGAGTGTAACTAAAAATACAGTTTACGTTTCTGTTGATTACACTTGTAAAGTAAGAATAGAATCAGAAAAAGACGGTTGGTCAAAAATAACCGTTGTAGAACCAAGTTATTTATCATCAAGTCATAAAGGTTGGATGAAGTCAGAGTCTATAATAAAAAGTAGAGAAAAGTCTAAACCAGAAAAGTCTAAAATTGAGGTATTTAATAATGTAAATGAACTTAAAACTGTCTTGTCAAAAAATGGAATTGGAGCTTTACGAAATTGGCGTGGTGATGAATTAGGTTGGTTTTCTTCGTCAGACTATTTTTCGTTTGGGAATCAATCGAACATAAATGGTATGCAAAATAATCTTGCATATTATTTAGAAAACAGACAAAAGACATTTGTAAAGGAATTGAAAATTATTCTAAATATCAATAATGCGAAAGAAAAGAAACAAGGATTATCTAAATTAAAAATAATTACTCTGAAAACATTTAAAAGTTTAAGTTTAGAGATTCCTAATGGATTATTAACAAATATTTCAAAAGGAAAAGAGTTTCAAGCGGAAAATGAATATTTTTTCACGAAATTGGAATTAGATAAGAGTAAAATTGACACTTGGAAATTAACAATAGAATCTCAAATCAAATAAATCAAAGCCCATAACATGGTGTATAATTAATTGCTGCGGATTTTTCCTCGCGGAAAATTCCTCGGAAGACCAAAAGGTTTGGGCTTATTTATTAAATTTATAGAAAAAACAACGCAACTAACCATACATGTACCGATAAACGAACACTAAAATTTCACACCTCTATTCGTGTTTTCTAACAAAAAATAAGTGCTTAACTGGTATCAACTCTGAGCCAGATATTAAACCTGTAATCACCTTTGTTTTTTAAATTGTTCTAAAATTATTTTGATTCTTAATAAGTTTTCAATTACCTTTGGTATATATCTTATATAATCATCTTTTTATGAAGTTTTCTACACTAACTATCTCTATTTTTTTATCTTTTTGTAACTTTATATATGCTCAATTTCCAACAGATGGGCAATATCAAAGCATTTTTACGAACGCAACACCAGAAATGCCCAATTATTTAAATTCAGTAGTCGACAATACTGTACCAAGCCCAATTAATATTAAAAGAGTAACTAAATATTTTGAAGCTTGGAATTGGTATCCGTCTCTTGATTATCCAAAAATTCAAAATTGGAATGCAGATCAAAGTCTTTACCGAATTAGTTCTTGGAAGGTTTTTGATGCTCAAACACACAAAGAAGTACAAGATCTTCCTGGAGGTTCTATTTACCCAAGTTCTTGGTCAAACACTAATCCTGATTTAATTTATAGTTTCCAGGAAGACGGAAAGATTAAAAAATATTTTGTTGCTACAAACTCAATACAAACAGTAGATAACATTCAAGGTTATGAATATATAAAATTAGGTCCAGGAGAAGGAAATATTGATAAAAACGATAATTTTGTAGCCTTAGTTGGTAAAAAGGGAATAGACCTAGATGTTATTGTATATGATTTACAAAACCTTAAAATAATACATACAGAAACTTTTGAAGGTGCTTGGGCTGAAGGTAATCGTTTAGGTATCGCCTATCCAAAATATATTGATTGGGTTTCCATATCTCAATCTGGTGATTATATTGGCATAATGTGGGATCATAATGCAACATCAAAAAATAATCCTTTTAATACTCATTATGGCGTAGAAATTTATAATACCTCTGACATGCAATATTTAAGACGCGTAGCAGTATATGGAAATCACGGTGATTTTGGTTATGCCGCCAATGGAGATGAAGTTTTTGTACAGTTTTGGGGATCAACAGGAACTGTAAATATGTATTATTTAGATAGAATGGAACGCTTAGTAATCGCCACACATTCTGATTTTAATGGAGCTGGCCATTTATCTTGTCGAAATATAAACAGACCTGGGTGGACATATTTAACACAATCCTCTTCTGCTCAATCTGGACAAATCATTGCACTAAAATTAGACGATTCTGGTATTGTAGAGCATTTTGGCCATCATTTTAGTAGTTATGCTAATTCTAATAAAGTAGCGTTGGCAGTTCCTTCTCCAAATGGAGATAAAGTTATGTTCAACTCAGATTTTGGAGATGCTGCAAATAAAGATTTAGCTTATATTTTTGAAGGAACTTTAGCAAGTAATTTAGCTGTTGAAAATTTTAATAATACTACTTTTAAGTTGTACCCAAACCCTACAAAAAATAACGTTATTATTGAATCTAATCACACTATAAATACGATACTTATTTTTAATAGTATAGGTCAAAAAATTAAAACTATTTTAGATGTTAATACGCTGTCAACTGAAATAAATACTGAACAACTAAATGAAGGTGTTTATTTTATTAAATTAACAACAAATAATGGTAATTACTATTCAAGAAAGTTTGTGAAAAATTAATAAATTATAGTTAATCCTTATAGTTTGTGTTTAATCTTGTTTTCACTTAATATTGGTGTTTTTAACATCAAAATATTTTAATTCTCTATCTTATTTTTTATAGGAATCAATTCTGAACCAGACATTAAATCTGCAATTACCTTTGTTTTTTTAAATTGCTCTAGAATTATTTTAATAAATACTGTTATGGGTATTGAAAGAATCATGCCTGGTACACCCCAAATAAAGCCCCAAAACATCAGCATTATTAGGATAGTTATTACATTTATTGAAAAAGATTTTCCCATAAAAATTGGTTCTAAAATACCGCCCATAACTACTTGAACAAGTGTTATTGCAAGTATAAAAAACAGTAACGTACTTGTAGGATCTAATTCGACAAAGGCAAATAGTGATAACAATACCACTGAAATTATTGAACCTATCATTTGCACAAAATTGATCGCAAAAGCAAACAATCCCCAAAAAATTGGAAAACTTACGTCAAAATAATAGCACGCAAGAGTAAAACCTAACCCCGTAAAAAAACTAATAATAAATTTTACTTTTATAAACGTAATAATATCTTTTTCAATACGCATAAAAACCTTCATTGATGAAAACTCTTTACGAAGAATTGTACTGTGCAAAATCTTTTGAAAATTTAAAGATTCAGCCAAAAGTAATATTACAAAGAAAAATGTCATTAAAGTCATTGAAATGGTATTACCGATAATATCTACTGTTGAACCAAAGGTTTTACTAATGTCAATAGCTTGAAAATAATGCATTGTAATACTTACACCCTCTACCCTTTCAATACCAAAAAAGCTTTCTAAAGGAGTTATTAAGTTTTCTAATTTTGTTTCTGCCTTTTCAAATAGATTATTTTCAGAGGCTAAAATTTCTTTACTAGAAAGGTGTATAACTTCACCTAGTAGCTTAAAAAAAACTGCAATTATGACTACAACTATAAGAAGGCTAATTATTTTAGACACTTTTTTCTTACGTAACCATCGCATCAAAGGCCAAAAGAGCAAGGCTATAAACATAGAAAAGATAAGAGGGATAAATATAAAAGATAGTAAATTTAAAACATAAAATACTACTGGTAATGCAATTATAAGTAAAAGTATGTTGGTTGTTCGCCTTTCATTCATTTGCTAAATTTTTATTTTTTTCCCTTTGTTGGTACTACTTAAAACAAATAATTTTATAAACACTACTCCATCGCTAACAAAAAGTAGTTCTTTTTACCACGTTGCAGTAGAATATATTTATTATTAATCAAATTATCAATAGTCAATCTAAACTCTTCAGTAACCTTTTCTTTATTTACAGAAATAGAGTTTTCTTTTAAGGCTCTTCTTGCCTCTCCATTCGATTTTAAGAATCCTGACTTTTCATTCAGCCCATCAACAATATCAATTCCGTTTTCAAGGTCTTGCCCTGCTATTTTTGCTTGAGGAACACCATCAAAAACATCTAAAAATGTTTTTTTATCAAGGCTTTTCAAATCATCTGCAGTTGATTTTCCAAATAATATATTAGAAGCCTTAATCGCATTGTCTAAGGCATCCTTAGAATGTACCATTGTAGTAACTTCATTAGCAACTGTTTTTTGTAACACTCGTAAATGCGGAGCTTCTTGATGCTCTTTAATCAAATTTTCTACTGTTTTTTGATCTAAAAAAGTAAAGATTTTAATATACTTTTTAGCATCTTCATCAGATGCATTTAACCAATATTGATAAAATTTATACGGTGACGTCCTTTCAGTATCTAGCCAGATATTTCCTCCTTCAGATTTTCCGAACTTGGTGCCATCCGCTTTGGTAATTAACGGGCAGGTAATGGCATAGGCTTTCCCCTGAACTTTACGTCTAATTAGTTCTGTACCTGTAGTAATGTTTCCCCATTGGTCAGAACCTCCCATTTGAATTTTACAATTATTTTCTTTGTATAAATGTAAAAAATCATAACCTTGAATGAGTTGGTAAGTGAATTCAGTAAAACTCATCCCTTCATTTGACTCAGAACCTAATCGGTTTTTTACAGAGTCTTTTGCCATCATATAATTTACTGTAATATGTTTACCAATATCTCTAGCAAAATCTAAAAAGGAAATTCCTTTCATCCAATCGTAATTATTTACCAATACAGCAGCATTTTTAGTAGTAGCAGCAAAATCTAAAAAACGTTCTAATTGACTTTTAATTCCGTTAACATTTTTTGTCAAAGTTTCTTCATCTAATAAATTGCGTTCAGAAGACTTCCCTGAAGGATCTCCAATCATTCCTGTTGCACCTCCTAATAAAGCAACGGGCTTATGACCATGTTTTTGAAAATGCATCAATAAAATAATTTGTACCAAACTACCTATATGTAAAGAATCTGCTGTTGGGTCAAAACCAATATATGCACTGGTTATTTCTTTAGAAAGTTGCTCTTCTGTGCCTGGCATAATATCATGCAACAAGCCTCTCCATTTGATTTCTTCTACAAAATTATTCTTCATTTTTTCTACTTATTTTGGCAAAGATATGCTTATCGTTATTGAATAACAAGGTGAAGGATGATTTTAAAAACACCCCTAAAGTTCCCTCAGAGGGCAATACTATAAATCAAACTTTAAAACTCTATCATAAAATAGATTTTATCTCTTTTAAATTCTTAATTTAGACCCATGATTTTAGTTACAGGAGGCACAGGTTTAGTAGGTTCTCATTTGTTATATCAACTGGTATTACAAAATAAATCTGTTGTAGCCATCCACAGAAAAAAAGGCAATTTATCTCAAAGTTTCGGGAGTGTTAAAAATGTTTTTTCTTATTATACTGATAATTTTGAAGCCCTTTTTTCATCCATTATATGGGTAGAGGCTGATATTACTGACATCACTTCACTAACTGTAGCTTTTCAAAACATCACTCATGTTTATCATTGTGCCGCTATGATTTCTTTTGGTAGAAAAGATTATCGGAAAATGCGGAAAATTAATATTGAAGGTACTGCAAATATTGTAAATTTATGTATTGCCAAACAGATTAAAAAACTGTGTTTTGTAAGCTCTGTTGCTGCTGTAGGAAAACCTTTAATTGGCAATCAAATTACTGAAGATAATGAATGGAATATTGCCGAAAATAATTCTGGTTATGCCATTACAAAATATGGTAGTGAAAATGAGGTTTGGAGAGCTTCTCAAGAAGGGGTTGATGTTGTGATTGTAAATCCTGGAGTTATTTTAGGTGGAGGCTTTTGGAAAAGTGGTTCGGGTAAATTGTTTGACAAAACTTATAAGGGGTTTAAATTTTATACTGAAGGAGTCACTGGTTTTGTCAGTGTGATTGATGTAGCAAAAGTAATGACACAGTTAATGCAAAGCTCAATAAAAAATGAACGTTACCTTCTTGTCAGTGAAAATGTCTCTTTTAAAACTGTTTTTTTTGCTATAGCTGATGGTTTCAAAAAGAAAAGACCTTCTGTAAAGGTCAATAAACTTATGAGTGGTATTGCTTGGCGTTTAGGGTGGCTGTTGAGTAAACTTAATGGAAAAGAACCTTTAATTACAAAACAATCAGCCAATTCTTCGCACAGTCATTCTCATTATTCGAATACAAAAATTAAAGAAGCTATTGATTTTCAATTTCTTTCTTTAGAAGAAACAATTCTTGCGACTTGTAAAGATTATATGAAGGACATTAAAAACTATTAAGTTTACCTTAAATCTGGAAGTGTTTCGTTTCTAATTTTTTCTTTTGGATCTTTAATAATAGAATCTATATCAGACTTCGGATTGTAAATTTCTTGTTTTTCTTTGAGTCGCTTTTCAACCTCTAAAAACATTTTTTCGTAATCGTCAATTTTAGAGGTATAATACAAATTACTTTCACTAAATTGAAGACTATCTATTTGGTGTTTTTTTAAAACTAAAGGAATATAATTGATGTTTTTTCTTAAATCTTTTGTTTTGATGTGTTTTGCTCCTCTGGCAATATAAATATCTGTCCAAATAGCTATCATTTTTTCTTTTTCAAGAAGGTGATCTGGTTTTTTATAGATGGTGTTACTCGTACACGATATCATAACTATAAAAAGAGTAAGTATTGATGTTGTTTTTTTCATTCATTTAAAATTACTCAGACTCTCTACAAAGAGCTTACCTGTTAAAAGTTAATTGCATTCCTTTACTTTCTTCATTAAATTTTCCTTGATTGTACATTAAAATACCATTGACAAAAGTATGTGTAATTTCTGAATTGAAAGTGGTGCCTTCAAATGGAGACCATCCACATTTATACAAAATGGTGTCTTTGGTAATTAATTGTGGAGATTCTAAATCTACCAATACTAAGTCAGCATAAAAACCCTCTTTGATATACCCTCTTTTTTCAATTTGAAATAATATTGCAGGGTTATGACACATTTTTTCTACCAACTTTTCTAATGATAAAATACCATGGTGTGTAGCCTCTAACATTGCTAATAAACCATGCTGAACTAAAGGACCTCCACTTGGTGCTTTGGTATATACTTGAGATTTTTCTGCTAAAGTATGTGGTGCATGATCGGTAGCGATTACATCTATTTTATCTGTCAATAAGGCTTTCCAAAGCCCTTTTTTATCCTCTTTGGTTTTTATTGCAGGATTCCATTTAATTAAGGTTCCTTTTTCTTTGTAAAAAGAATCATCAAACCATAAGTGATGTATACAAACTTCTGCAGTAATTTGTTTTTCTTCTAGCGGAATATCATTTCTAAACAGCAACGTTTCTTTAGCCGTAGAGAGGTGAAAAACATGTAACCTAGCTCCTGTTTTTTTTGCTAATGCTATTGCTTTTGATGATGATGTATAACACGCTTCTTCACTTCTAATTTTAGGGTGAAACTTTATCGGAATATTATCACCATAAATAGCTTTTGCACTTGCTAAATTATCTTGAATAATGGTCTCATCTTCACAATGAACAGCAATAAGCATTTTGGTTGAAGAAAATATTTTTTCTAAAACCTCTTCATTATCTACTAACATATTACCTGTTGAAGAACCTAAAAATAATTTAATTGCTGCGACTTTCTTTGGGTCCGTTTTTAGTAATTCTTCTAAATTATCATTTGTACCACCAAACATAAAAGAATAATTTGCAAAAGACGTTTTGGCTGCAACATCAAATTTATCTTGTAAAAGCCTTTGTGTTACTGCTTGTGGTACCGTATTTGGCATTTCAATAAAAGAAGTAATGCCTCCAGCGACAGCGGCTTTACTCTCTGTAGCAATATTGGCTTTGTGTGTTAAACCAGGCTCTCTAAAATGGACTTGGTCATCAATAATCCCTGGGAGTAAATATTTACCTAAAGCATCAATAATTTTAGTATCCGTTGAAATTTTATCAATATTTCCAACCTCTATAATAAAACTTCCTTCAATAAGAACGTCGCCAATAATAATTTTTCCTTCATTAATTATCTTAGCGTTTTTTATTAATATTTTCTTCATTATTTTGATTTTGGTAGGCCTTTTAATTTCATTTTTATCACTCCAAAAATAGCCTCTCCGATAATAGAGCCATCCATTTTTGATTGGCCTTGTGTTCTGTCTTTAAAAATAACGGAAACTTCTTTAATCTTAAAACCGTGTTTCCATGCTTTAAACTTCATTTCTATTTGAAAAGCATAGCCTATAAATTTAATTTTATCTAAGTTTATTGTCTCAAGTACTTTTCGTTTGTAACAGACAAAACCAGCGGTTGCATCATGGACGGGAATTCTAGTAATAAAACGTACATATTTTGTTGCAAAATAAGATAATAAAACTCTATTCATAGGCCAATTAACCACGTTTACACCTTTAGAATATCTTGACCCTATAGATACATCAGCTCCATATACACTACACGCTTTATAAAGCTTTTTTAAATCTTTAGGGTTATGAGAAAAGTCAGCATCCATTTCAATAATATATTCATACTTTTTTGACAAGGCCCATTTAAAACCATGTATATAAGCTGTACCAAGACCATTTTTGTTTTTTCTCACTTCTAAAAACAATTGCTCAGAAAACTTTAATTGTAAATCTTTAACAATAGAAGCTGTACCATCAGGAGAACCATCATCAACTACCAATATATCAAACTTTTTTTCTAAAGAAAATATAGCTTTAATTATATTTTCTATATTTTCTTTTTCATTATATGTAGGTATAATAACTAAAGTATCTTGCATTGGTATTATTTATTTTGCAAAGGTAAAACAAAATATTACTAATTTTATGTTAAGTTTTTTTGATATAAAAATTATACATTTACAATCTATATACCATACATAAAAATGACAGAAGCTGTTGAGCGTATATTTATATCTAAAGACTGGATTACAATTGTTTTAATGATTGTTCTAACGCTCGTAATATTAAATAAAACAAAATACAGTGATCGTTTTTATAAGTTAAAATATATATTATTAAATAATTCATACATAAATAGTTATGAAAAATCAAGCCCTCTAGTTTTTAATATCTTTAATATTATCTTTTTTGTTATTGCAACACTTACACTTTCTCTTGTATTATTTATTGCATTGAATTTGTATTATTATGATAGCATCTCTTATGATTTTATTTTCTTCTTAAAAACATTATTTTATGTTAGTTTTTTTACAATTTTAAGAATTGTTTTAGGGTTTTTATTGGGGTCATTATTTGAAAAAGAGAGAGAACAACGATATTTTACTTTTTTAAAAATTAGTTATTTAGGAAATTTTAGTTTAATAATATTACCTCTAACAGCTATTCATTTCTTTACTGAATCAACTACTTTTACTCACTTTTTATTAATTTTTTCTTTTTTATTATTTTTATACTATTATGTGTTATTACTAAAAAACAATCAAACTGTAATTTTTCGTAATTCGTTTTATTTTATTTTGTACATTTGCACCCTCGAAATAGCCCCTTTTTTAATAATATTTAAAGTACTTATTGTTTAAAGGATATAATAAATTAAAAAGTGTTTATGAAAATAAAAACTATTTTAGTATCTCAGCCCGCCCCAAACACAAAACAATCTCCTTATTTTGACTTATCAGATAAGCAAAAAGTTAAAATTGATTTTAGATCATTTATTCATGTAGAAGGCGAAACCGCAAGAGAAGTAAGAAATCAAAAAATTGATTTTTCAAATTTTACTGCTGTTATTTTTACAAGTAGAAATGCTGTAGATAATTATTTTAGATTAGCAGAAGAAATGAGATTTACTGTGCCTGATTCTATGAAATATTTTTGTCAATCAGAAGCAGTTGCTTATTATCTACAAAAATATGTAGTATATAGAAAACGTAAAATATATGTAGGTGAACGTACCTTTCAAGATTTAACTAAACAAATTAAGAAGCATAAAACAGAGTCTTTTTTGTTACCATCTTCTGATAAATTAAAATCTATAATACCTGAATTATTAAACGGTCTAGAAATAGAATGGGAAAAAGCTATTTTATTTAAAACAGTTATAAGTGATTTATCTGATTTACAAGATGTTTATTACGATGTATTAGTGTTTTTTAGTCCTTCTGGGATAGACTCATTATTTGAAAACTTTCCTGATTTTAAACAAAATGAAACTAAAATTGCTGTGTTTGGTAACACAACAATTAAAGCGGCAGAAAAAGCTGGTTTACGTATAGATATTACAGCACCTAGTAAAGAAAGACCTTCTATGACTATGGCATTAGAGCATTATATTAAAACTATAAATAAAGGTTAATTTTATTGAAAATGGCTTAATAGCCAAAAAAAGGTCGTCTAAAAATTAATTTTTAGACGACCTTTTTTTGTTTTTACCTTAAAGAATTATTTCTCATTAATCACTTTTATTATTTTGGCTTCTAATTCTTCTGCTAAATCAGGATTGTCAGCTATTAATGATTTTACAGCATCTCTACCTTGACCAAGTTTTGTGTCTCCATAACTAAACCAAGAACCACTTTTCTTAACAATACCATATTCAACTCCTAAATCAAGTATTTCTCCTGTTTTAGAAATTCCTTTTCCATACATAATATCAAATTCTGCAATTCGAAAAGGAGGAGCTACTTTATTTTTCACCACTTTTACTTTAGTACTATTACCTATTACTCTATCTCCATCTTTAATTTGTGTTCTTCTTCTAATATCTAAACGTACAGATGCATAAAACTTAAGAGCATTCCCTCCTGTTGTTGTTTCAGGATTTCCAAACATAACGCCAATTTTTTCACGCAATTGATTGATAAAAATAACGGTACAGTTCGTTTTACTTATAGTACCTGTAAGTTTACGTAAAGCTTGAGACATTAAACGAGCATGTAAGCCCATTTTAGAATCTCCCATTTCTCCTTCTATTTCACTTTTTGGAGTTAAGGCTGCAACTGAATCAATTACAATAATATCAATAGCACCAGAACGAATTAAATTTTCAGTAATTTCTAAAGCTTGCTCTCCATAATCTGGTTGAGAAATAATAAGGTTGTCAATATCTACACCTAAACTTTGAGCGTAATATCTATCAAAAGCATGCTCAGCATCAATAAATGCTGCAATACCACCCGCTTTTTGTGCTTCTGCTATAGCATGAATAGTTAATGTTGTTTTACCTGAAGATTCTGGTCCATAAATTTCAATTACTCGTCCCCTAGGATAACCACCTACACCTAAAGCAATATCTAAACCTAATGATCCAGAAGGAATTGCGTCAATGTCTTCAGGAGTATCATCTCCTAATCTCATTACAGCTCCTTTTCCATACGTTTTATCTAATTTATCTAATGTAAGTTGTAATGCTTTTAATTTTGCTATTTTTTCTTTGTCTTCTGCCATAATAAATAAAATGTTATTGTAAAAATAAGAGATGCTAAAGTACAAAAAAGAACTTTAGTTTAGAGGATTATATAAAAATTATAGTATCCCTTGAATTCTTAGATATTGTAATAATAAAATTGTTTTAACATCTATTATTTTTCCATCAGTAATCATCTTCAATGCTAAATTAAAATCAAATTCTAAAACTTCTAGTTCTTCATCTTCTGATAATAACCCTCCTCCTTCATTTATTTTCATCATATGATTATATTCGGCAATAAAATAATATATTTTTTCTGTTATTGCACCAGGGGAGGAAAATGCCTCAAGTACTTTTATTGGCTCTTTTATCAAATATCCTGTTTCTTCTTCAGCTTCTTTTTTTATACATGTTATAGGGTCATCCATATCTAATAAGCCAGCACAAACTTCAATCATCATACCATCATCATTACCATTTAAATAACTAGGCATTCTAAATTGACGAGTTAAAATAATTGTTTTATTTTTAATATTATATAATAGTATGCACGCACTATTACCTGTTACATAACACTCTCTGTCAGTGTTATTCCAGTCATTATTTTTAAACTTGTAATCAAAATTTACTTTGTTTAGTTTATGCCAATCATTAGATAGGTTTTTTACATTTTTAATTTTTACATTTTTATTATTCATAAAACTAACTCCTTTTTATCATATATATATGAGGAATTCCATCTTCTATATACTCAACACCTATTTGCTGAAAATTAAAAGAACCATAAAATTGTTTTAAATGTGTTTGTGCTCCTATTTTAATAATAACTTTTCCTAATATTTTTTCCATTTCTAAGAGTGTTTTTTCTAGTAATTGTACTCCTATTTTTTTATTTCTATATGCTGCATGTACTACAACTCTACCTAGAGCAGCTTCTGTATAATAATCACCCGCTTTAAAAAAACGTGTATAAGCAATGATTTTTCCTTCTTTATTTTTACAAAAAAAATGAAAAGCTAATTTATCTTTTGAATCTAATTCAGGATAAGGACAATTTTGTTCAACTACAAAAATATCAATTCGTAATTGTAAAATATCATGGAACTCATCTAAGCTTAATTCATAGAATTTTTTTAGAAACCAATTCATTTTAAGAACAGGCTATTTTATCAACTCTTGTTTGATGACGACCTCCTTCAAATTCTGTTGTTAAAAATATTTCTACAAATCCTAAAGCTTGTTGTAGAGACACAAAACGAGCAGGAATACTTAATATATTTGCATCATTATGTTGTCTTGCTAGTTGAACTAACTCATTATTCCAACATAATGCTGCTCTAATTTTTTGATGTTTATTTGCCGTCATTTGTGCACCGTTACCACTACCACAAATTATTATTCCAAAATCAACTTCATTATTTTCTACAGCTTTTGCTACAGGATGAATAAAATCTGGATAATCAATACTAATAGTAGTATTTGTACCAAAATTTACAAAAATATATCCTTTTTTAGTAAACTCTTTTATAATTTCTTCTTTATAAATTGTACCAGCATGATCATTACCTATTGCTATTTTCATTTTTAAAATTTTATAATTAAATATCAAATTTACATTAAATATGGTTATGAACATATTTAATGTATACTGTTAACTAATAATTATATTATACTAATTACTAATGATTTAAAAATATTAATAAATGTTAACTTTTAATCAATTAAAATTGATAATATTTATTTTATAATTAAATAAAAATGTTAATGAGTTTTAAAAATTGAATTTACTAAAAAATTTATATATTTTTAATTTTCTATTATCAACAAAAAAACAATACTTCTTAACTATTTTTCTAAAAAAAATATTAAAATAAGTAGTTAATAAACTATATAATAAATTGTTTATTAATATAGTTATTTTTTTGATTTACAGTAGTATTAAAATGATATATATACTTAATAAAATGTTTATTATTTATTAAGAAGTTAAAAACAAAATTATTAGTGTCTTAAATATATATATTATTAACAGTATATAATAGTAACCATTTTTTTTTAAATTTTAAATAAAAAATATTATATATATATAAATGTTTATAACTGATAATATTTACATATCTATTATAATTTATTGTACCCTATTAATTATTTTATTAACAATATATATATATATTATAAAATAGTGTAAATTAGCAGACTAAACTATGAATTTAAAACTATTTTGTTATGAAGAAAAATTACACTTTATTCTTTTTATTATTTACTTACATTATGCAAGGCCAAACTATTACTACTGTTGTAGGTAATGGTAGTTCTGGTTTTTCTGGAGATGGTGGTTTAGCAACTACAGCTAAATTAAATTTACCTTTCAATTTAACATTTGATAAAAATGATAATATTTATATTGCTGACACTTATAATAATAGCATAAGAAGAGTAGATAATGAATCAGGTATTATAACTACTGTTGTTGGTACAGCAGATAAAAAACTAATTAGTGAATTAAAAACACCTACTGGTTTAACATTTGATAATTATAATAATTTATATGTTGCGGATTTAGCAAATTTAAGAATTAGAAAAGTAAATTTAGATACTGGAAGTTCTATTACTTTAGTAGGTAAAAAATCTGAATTAGAACATCCTAATATTAATGCTTCTTTAGGTGGACCATTTAATGTTGTTTTTGATCATAAAGGAAATTTATATATTTCTGTAAATAGTGATAGTAAAGTAGAAAAAGTAGATTTTTCTACTGGAAAAGTAACAACAATTGCTGGTACAGGAGAAGTAGGTTATTCTGGTGATGGTGCATCTGCTTCTAGTGCAAAACTAGCCAACCCAACTGGTTTAGCTTTAGATGGTAAAGGAAATTTATACATTTCTGATAGTGGAAATGAACGAGTAAGAAAAGTAGATTTATCTACAGGTATTATAACAACAATTGCTGGTACAGGAGAAACAGGATTTATAGGAGATGGTGTTCAAGCAACTAAAGCTCAATTAGCTAACCCTTTAGGATTAGCATTTAGTAAATCAGGAGATTTATATATTGTTGATAGAGGTAATAATCGTGTTAGAAAAATAAATATTTCTACTGGAATAATTACTACTATTGCTGGTACAGGTAAATCTGGTTTTTCAGGTGATGGTGAATTAGCTAAAAATGCAAAATTATCTAACCCAACAGGATTAGCATTTAGTAAATCAGGAGATTTATTTATTGTTGATAGAGGTAATAATCGTATTAGAAAAATTTCAGGACTTACTACTAAAAATACTTCTTCTGAAGACACATCATTAGAAGCAAATATTAAAATATATCCAAACCCTAGTACTGATAAAATAACTATAGAATTAAAAAATAGTATAGAATTAAAAAACGCTTCATTGTTTGATATTACTGGTAAAAAGGTAAGAGTAAAAATGAATGCTTCAACATTAAATGTTTCTAGATTACCTAGAGGAATTTATATGCTACGAATAGCAACAAATAAAGGTACTTATGAACAAAAAGTGGTACTTGAATAATAAAATTATTAAATATAAAAAAGCCCCGATGTATATCGGGGCTTTTTTGTTATAAAAAAAAAGATATTATAATGTCAAAAAAAAGATTTCATCATAAAAAGAAAGGAAATATAGTTAAAGATTTATCTGCTAAAATTTTAAAAGTTTTAAATAAAAACTCTCAAAAATCTCTTAATTATAAGCAAATTTCTTCAAAAATTAATGTGAACGATGCTAATGCTAAACAACAAATTCTTCAAAAACTAATTGAATTAAAGCAGAATAAAAGAATTGAAGAAACAGAAAGAGGTAAATTTAAAATTATACAAAATGAACATTATCATATTGGTATTTTAGATGTTACTTCTAATAAGAATGCTTATTTTATAACTGATAGTTTAGAACATGATGCTTTTATACCCACAATAAACTTAAATAGAGGCTTAGATGGTGATACAGTAAAAGTATATGTTTATAGAAGAAAAAATAACAATAAGTTTGAAGGTGAGGTTATAGAAATTATTAAAAGAGCAAAAACAGAATTTGTAGGTGTTTTACAAATGAGTGAAAATTTCGGATTTGTATTACCCGATAATAATAAAATGTATGCTGATATTTTTATTCCTAAAAAGTATACAAATGGAGCAGAACATGGCGACAAAGTTTTAGCTACAATAACTGACTGGCCAGAAAATTCTAAAAATCCTTTTGGAAAAATTGCAACAGTTTTAGGTAAACCTGGTGAGCATGATACTGAAATTCATTCTATTTTATTAGAATATGGATTGCCTTATGAATTTGATAAAGAGGTAGAACAAGATGCTGCTAAATTAACTACAGAAATAACAGCAAAAGAAATTTCTAAACGTAGAGATCTACGTAAAACATTGACTTTTACCATAGACCCTAAGGATGCAAAAGATTTTGATGATGCCTTATCGTTTAAAGTATTAGAAAATGGTAATTATGAAATAGGGATACATATTGCCGATGTATCTCATTATGTACAACCTGACACCATTTTAGAAGAAGAAGCTTATAATAGAGCTACTTCTGTCTATTTAGTAGATAGAGTAGTACCAATGTTACCAGAAATTCTTTCTAATGGTGTGTGTTCTTTACGCCCACATGAAGAAAAGTTAACATTTTCTGCTGTATTTGAAATGGATGAAAAAGCTCATATTATTAAAGAATGGTTTGGTAGAACAGTTACCTATTCTGACCAGCGTTTTGCTTATGAAGAGGCACAAGAAATTATTGAAACAAAAAGTGATAGAATTTCTGAGGATGTTTCTATTTCTGGAAAAAGCTATACAGTAAAAAAAGAAATTGTTACCGCTACTTTAAAATTAGATGAACTTGCTAAAAAATTAAGAATAAGAAGAATGCAACAAGGGGCAATAACTTTTGATCGGGTAGAAGTAAAGTTCAATTTAAATGAAAATGCTGAACCCATAGGTGTTTTCTTTAAAGAGTCTAAAGACGCTAATAAACTTATAGAAGAATTTATGTTACTAGCAAATAGAAAAGTAGCTGAATTTATTGGTAAAAATAAAAATGGAACCCCTACAAAAAACACATTTATTTATAGAGTTCATGATGAACCTGATACTGAAAAATTAGCAAGTTTACAGCAGATTATCAATAAATTTGGATATAAAATTAATACACAAACTAAAGAAACGACTTCAAATTCATTAAATAAATTATTGAATGATGTTCAAGATAAACCAGAAAAGAATATGATTGAAACCTTAACCATTAGGTCAATGAGTAAGGCAATTTATACAACTGATAATATTGGGCATTACGGATTAGCATTTGATTATTACAGTCATTTTACTTCACCTATACGTAGATACCCCGATGTTATGACACACCGTTTGTTGCAACATTATATTGATGGAGGAAAATCACCAAAATCAGCACCCTATGAAATAAAATGTGAACATTCTAGTGAACGCGAAATGTTAGCAGCAAAAGCTGAGCGGTCTTCCATTAAATACATGCAAATTAAATATATGCAAGATCATAAAGATCAAGAATTTAAAGGTGTTATTTCTGGCGTAACCGAATGGGGAATTTACATAGAAATTATTGAGAATAAATGTGAAGGAATGGTACGAATTAGAGATATTAAAGATGATTATTATATTTATGATGAAAAACAATATGCTTTGGTAGGTCAGACAACAAAAGATTTATTACAATTGGGAGATGAAGTAACTGTAAAGGTTAAGAATACAGATTTAGAACGAAAACATTTAGATTTTTATTTGGTACAATAATTGTTAAATAAAAAACATGATAAACTTAAAATTTATCCTATTTTTTATAGGATTTACAGTGTTTTTAAATGCACAAGATAGAACAGAAGAGTTAGAAAAATTTAAAGAGCTTAAAATTTTTAACGGATTAGATGTAGAAATTAAAAAATCTAATCAAGGAAAAATAGAAATAACAGGAGAAAAAGCAGAGGATGTATCCATAAAATATGTTAAAGACATATTAAAATTATCCATAAAAATACACGACAAATTTGATCCTAAAAAAATCAAAATTACCGTGTATTACACTAAAGATATTTTGATATTAGATGCTAATGAAGGCTCGTCAATTGTTTCTGAATTATCGATCAATCAAGATAATATAACAATTAAAACACAAGAAGGAGCATTTATAAGTGTGCCTGTGGTGGTTAAAAACCTTATTATAAAAGCAGTATCTGGCGGAAATATCAAAATAAGTGGAGCTGCTGAAAATCAAAAAGTAGAGGTTACTTCTGGAGGCGTTTATGAAGCATATAAACTAATTACCAAAAACACTGTTGTCGTTTCTGGTTCAGGAGGAAAAGCAGAACTAAACGTAACGGATACTTTAGATGCTAAAGTACGTTTTGGAGGCAATATACATTATAAAGGAAACCCTAAAAGTATAAAGACAAAAAAAATAATGGGCGGAATTATTAAAAATAAAAGCTAATTATTTATAATCTGTAGAACAAATTACTACCTTTGTTTTTTAAATTTACATAAAATGATAACAACAACAATTTTTTTAGGATGGTTAGGCGGACAAGAAGTTATTATTATTGCTATAATAGTTTTACTATTGTTTGGAGGTAGAAAAATACCAGAATTGATGAAAGGTCTAGGGGGCGGAATTAAAGAATTTAAAAAAGCCACAAAAGAAGATGAAACAGACGAGAAGAAAGAAAAAATAACGGATTAATTATAACCGAAAATAACACCAAAAAGCCATTGTATAATTTATACAATGGCTTTTTTTATTGAATAGGTATATTCAGATTATTAATCTTCTGATGAAGCGTCCTTTATTTTATTAGCTGCAATTAAACTAGTTACCATATCATTTAACATTGAGCTTGCTGCATTTGGATTGTTTGGTAATAAAATTAAATTTGATTTTGTATCACCACCAATACTTTGTAAAGTATCATAGTGTTGAGTTATTACAATTAAAGCAGAAGCTTCTTGAGAATTGATACCTGCTCTATTTAAAACTACCATACTTTCTTCTAAACCACGAGCAATTTCTCTTCGCTGGTCTGCAATACCTTTACCTTGTAAACGTTTGCTTTCTGCTTCAGCTTTAGCACGTTCTACAATTAAAATACGTTGAGCATCACCCTCATGTTGAGCAGCTACCTTTTCTCGCTCTGCAGCATTGATACGGTTCATGGCTATTTTTACATTCTCATCAGGATCAATATCTGTAACTAAGGCTTTGATAATATCATAACCATAATTTAACATCGCTTCCTTCAAATCACGTTGAATAGCTAAGGCAATTTCTTCTTTCTTTTCAAAAACATCATCTAACACCATTTTAGGAACTTCGGCACGAACCACATCAAAGATAAAAGCAGTAATTTGTTCTTGAGGGTTCTGTAATTTATAAAAAGCATCTTCTACATGATCTTTTCTAATTAAAAATTGTACTGAAATTTTTAGATGCACAAAAACATCATCTTTAGTTTTTGTTTCTACAATTACATCTAACTGTTGAATTTTTAAACTAATACGACCCGCTATTCTGTCAACAAGAGGAATTTTAAATTGTAATCCAGCCTGACGAACGCCTTGAAGTTTACCAAAACGTTCTATAATAACAGCCGTTTGTTGTTTTACAATAAACAAGCCAGAAAGAATAATAAATATAACAGGAACTACCCAAATATATCCTAAAGCATCAAACATAATTTTTATAATTTTAAGGTTAAAAATGAACTAAATATACGAAAAACTAAAGAATTACAATAATGATTATAAATAAATTATTTTTTTAGAATACTCCCGTTGAAGTACCCCCATTTATTAGGACAGTT
>JAMONB010000447.1 GCA_027066745.1 Flavobacteriaceae bacterium | reverse complement strand
AAGATAAGATTGATGCTTTTAAAGCTCAACTGCCTTTTGAGTTAACCGGTGCACAACAACGTGTTGTCGATGAAATTTACCAAGACATACAAAACAACCATCCCATGCAACGTCTTGTTCAGGGTGATGTCGGTAGTGGTAAAACGGTAGTGGCTGCTCTTGCCATCAGTGCCTCTTATGCGCAAAACCACCAATCAGCTATGATGGCGCCAACTGAAATACTAGCAGAACAGCATTATAAAACCTTACAAACGTGGTTTGATAATGACGATATTGTCTATTTGTCCGCTGCCATTAAGGGAAAAGAGCGCACGGCTACCTTAGAAAAGATTGCCAACGGTATCAAAATCATCATTGGCACACACGCGCTTTTTCAAAAAGAAGTGGTATTTAATGCCTTGGGACTGGTTATTATTGATGAACAACACCGTTTTGGCGTACACCAACGCCTTGCCCTACGCAATAAAGGACAATTTGAAGCCTTGCAACCACATATGTTGATTATGACAGCAACACCGATACCACGAACCTTGGCACAAACGGCTTATGCCAATCTAGATATTTCGGTTATTGATGAGCTACCACCTGGGCGACAAGAGATTTCTACCTTGGTTATCTCCAATAACAAAATGCCACAAATCGCCGAGCGCATAAAAGCCAATTGCCAACATGGCGAACAAGCTTATTGGGTCTGTACCTTAATCGAAGAGTCTGAAGTCCTGCGTTCAAAAGCCGCAACTGATACTTATGAAGAACTCAAAGACTGGTTTCCGCAATTGCGAATCGGTTTGGTGCATGGTCGCCTAAAATCTTCCGAAAAAAACCACATTATGGAACAATTTAAATCCCATAAACTGGATTTACTAGTAGCAACTACCGTTATTGAAGTCGGTGTGGATGTTCCCAATGCTTCACTAATGGTGATTGAGAATGCTGAACGACTTGGTTTGTCGCAACTACACCAATTGCGTGGGCGCATCGGTCGGGGCAACAAAAAGAGTCATTGTGTATTGATGTACCAAGCACCCTTGGGTGAAGTGGCAAAGCAACGATTGGAAATCATGCGCCAAACCAATGACGGGTTTGTTATCGCACGAGAAGATTTAAAAATTCGTGGAGCTGGTGAATTATTGGGTAGTAAACAAAAAGGTACGGTACAATTTCGCTTAGCTGACTATGAACGTGATAAGCCCTTATTCCAAATGGCACAAAAACTCGCCGCGCAATTAATTACCGAACACCCAGAGATTTGCCAAAAAATCATTAATCGTTGGGTGGTGGAACATGATGAGATATCGAATGTTTGACATTTTATTTAAATTTAAATGTAATTACAATGTGAACACTTAAATCTAATAGAACACAATGGTACAACTTGTAAAAATAGGCAACTCTCATGGCGTTAGAATACCTTTTGTCCTTTTCAGTTGTTGGAAATTTAAAGTAGTTGGTTAATGCCTCAAGCAATTCAACAATACCTAATCCATTTTTTGCTGCTCCTAACAAAACTGGAATAAGTTGTGATTGTGAAGTAGTTTGTATCAACAATTGATTAAGTAATGCAAAATCAATTTTTTCACCTTCCAAATAACACTCCATTAATTCGTCATCAAACTCGACTAACTGCTGGATAATGCCATTGTTTTGTTCTGATTTATTCCATTCACTAATTAAAGTATCGCCATCAGATTTCTGTAAAACAACTATTTTTTGCGTTAATGTTTTTCTGATGTCTTGCAGAACTGCATCAACATCAGCCCCCACTCGGTCAATTTTGTTGATGAAAATAATGCACGAGATTTTCATCTCTTCTATGGCGTTAAACTATGAAATAGTGTGACCTTGCACGCCCTCAACCGCGCTAATAACCAGAACAACCGCACCCAATGCACGCAAGGAATATTCCACCTCCGCACAAAAATTCACATAACCAGGCGTATCAATAATATTGACCTTAACTCTATTGTACTGGAATGTCGCTGTTGCTAAGTGAACAGAAATGCCACGCTCTTGTTCCACCTTATAGTTATCCGTTGACGAAGTGCCTTTATCCACACTGCCGACAGTCCGTTGCGAACCTGATTGAAATAGAATTTGCTCAGTTATGGTGGTTTTTCCTGCATCTATATGAGCCAAGATGCCATTATTGATGATTGGTTTAATCATAACAGCCTATACAAAATGCATTGTTAAGAATACTTTTAGTACTTTACTGGTAGATTTCAAGGAAGCTATCTTTTTTTAGATCCGTCAGCACATTTTATATTCTAAAACTGCTTTATGCAAAATTCGGTTTTAATTTACCTAATGAAAGTAAGAGATTGTAGCTTCTAATATTATATTGTTATCTAACACTCAATGATAATAGACGAGAAGACCATTAGTCTCCTCGCAAATGTGAAAAAAAACATCTAAAATATATTTTTCCATTACTCAAAACCATCATGGAAAATAAGATTCGTATTTACAATTATGTATGCCTCGGTTTGTACTTGTTCAGTATTGCCTGTCACATCAACAGAGAAAAACTGTAAAATTGTATTTGTAGAAATTGTAAGTGGCAATGAATAAACACTTGATGAAGTTGTTGGTGTTGTCCCATCTACTGTATAGTAAGTTATTGCTGGTTCATTGCTTGCTAGAGAAATATTTTGCATAGTATCATATGTTCCACCTTGTACCGATGTTGTAGTTGTTGGTGGTGATGTGTCTGTTGGTAAAGTATTGTTATTTTTTAGCAAAATAGCTCCCTGGCTGGCACCAAGGGTAATTTCTGTAATCGCCGCAGAAACTGTATTATCATTAAATAAGATATAATATATTCCATCTAATTGATGAGTAGTTGGATTGTTACCAATGTTGTTCCAGCCTCCGACCTCAACATACTTTGCTAAAACTAGGGCATCATCATATTCTCTGGCAACTATTTCATAATCAGCTCCTTGAGCAAAAGTAAAGAAACGATCGGTATTTGTTATTCCCCAGTAATCTTCTCCCGTACGTACAGCTGGTTGCCCGATATTAACTTCCATATTGATGTGCCAATGAGTTTGGGTTGGGTTGCCATAGGGTACTCCGCCGTAGTTTCCTGCCGAACCATAATGGTACATAAAATTAGCATTTTCATGGTTAATTAAGTAATGGTTAGCTAAGGCAAATTGATTAAATCCGTAGGGAATAATTCTAGGAGGTCCAAAATTTGTTTGGCTACGGATAAAAAACAAACGACCATTATCCATGTCATCGTATAATAGTTGTAAATACGGAAGATCCACCAGTCTGGTTGTTGTAGTCACAAGATATTCAATACTTAAATCCATAAGCGTACTTCGATATTGTTCATTGAATAATTCGCTGAAGGTATTGTAGACATAACGAGGTACCGCAGGATTTGCTTGCAATCTAAAATCTGGATTGCCAGTATTTAAAATCAAAAAGCTTTTTAACTCCGCATAAGAACTTGCCATATCGGCAGCAACTTGAGAATATATTTCATCTGTTGTGCCTATATCTTTAAGCTCAATGGTGCTTTCTAAATAACTAGTGTAACCATGTTGGTTCATCAGTCCATCAAAGGTATCCAAAAACAAACCATTAGCAAAAGTATCTGTTGTACCCTCAAGGGTAATTACATGAAGTGCTAGTGCCTGAAAAGCCTCGCGAAATACTTGTGAAGATGGATTGATACCTACCCAACCACCATTCCACCTAACTCGCAATCTTGCTTCTTCAAGAGAAAGGGCGGTACCACCTCCAAAACCGGGTATAAAACGTGTATTACCATTTGCCAGATTAATAGTTGTATCATAGTAATAATGATAATAGATATCCTCAGGGTTATAACCATTATTGTTTGCCCAATCCTCAAGCCATACCATGGTGGTTGGTGCAATGCTGTGATATGGTATATATGACATAATCTTGGCATCAGGGTTTTCTGCCTTGATGGTGTTGTAGGTAAGAGCATCTAGATAGTCAACACCTTGGGAGGGCCAGTTCCCTTTAGTACCTACAATCCAGTCATGACGATTAGCCAGCCACCTTAGATTGTCTAAAAAGGCACCATTATTATCTTGAAATCGAATATAGTCAAAGCCGAAGGTTTGGAGATGAGGTAAATTTTGCCTTACTTCTGTGCCAGTTAACTGGAAGCTACTCGTGTACTGTGGCTCTATATAGTCATAAGCAGTCTTATAAGCTTGAGCTTGTAATTGGTTGGCAAACAATAGCGTAATGAACATCATGGCTACTAAACTTTTCAATGTATAATTCATTTATCCCCTCTTTATTCAAAGCTATTAGCAAATATTATAGAGTTAAGACCTTCGCTTCTCCATTTGACATACTCAAAACTCCACCTGTAATTTTGATTGTAAGTTTTGGTATTCCAGCCAACGTTCGTTACTGCAACACCTGCCTCCCAAAGTTTGTCACCTATATTAATATAATCTATTTCTCCTGTTTGTTTAAACACCCAGGCATATAGTGGAGCTACTAATAAATTGAGGTTAGGAGCTGGTGCTCCATTATTAATACTTTCATATCTTAAAGTTGAATAGCCAGAGCCTCCAGTGTCGTCCCAATTTGGACGTGAGCCGCCCATATCTTCTACCCACATAAGTTTGCCAGCATTAACACCGCTTTCTACTGTTGCTGTATAACGCATGTGGTATGCTACTTGTTGAAGTGCTTCGGAAATGGTGCGAGTAGGCGTCTGTGTTACCGAAGGATGGGTGAAAAGCGCTTCAGGAATACGTTCATTTGCAACTTCCCATTCATAAAATTCTATCAATGCTTCGGAAGTTAACCCTACCATAAATGGCGACAGTCTGTGGATTGGGTCAACATAGGTTTCGGTTATCCATTCATCTAAATGTTGCATAGACATAGAAAGGTAAAGAGCCAGTGCCTCTTCTTGGCGAGGAAGACCAAATTTTTCTGCATTAATATGAGCAGATACTATATAAGCAATGTCACGAGATTTACGCTCATAGTACCAACCTGAAGTAGAATTGAAAGTTAATACATTAGTAAACGAACCATTGTCACGCATTCTTACCACACCCTCAACCGATATGGGATCTGCTGTTCGCTGTGCATCCATCATTATTCCATGAGAAAATCGCCTCCACCCTTGTACATACCAAGGTGTTCCATTGTTATGAAAACGATGATCTAAATATATTCTGTAAATACGTTCGGCTTCTTGAGCATGAGTGTTCCAAGGCTCAGCCTGACCGGTATAATCTGCTATTTGAAAATGGATACGTTGGGCATCATAATAAATCCCATTATTCGACTCAACCATACTTACTGGATTTGGAGGAGTATACGTTTGCATATAAATACCCCAATGGTCTCCCCAAGTCGTCATATTGTCTTCCCACTGTTCAAGTAAAGGTGGGGTTGATGCAAGTTCTCCAAGACTAGATGGCTCTATACTTTCATCAATCTGTCTACTATCAGACAGCCCAAAAGACTGAATACTACATAGCAGTAAAAAAATGATAAGTCTAGGTGGCAAGTTAATATTTTTATTTAGTTGATTTAAAATTTTCATGATGTTAAAAAATTTAGCTAGCAGAACTTATATACTATGACATTTTTTTAGATAAAAATGTGAGACTGCTCACAATATCAGCCAGTTTATACGTGCATTTCTGAAGAGTCAGCTTCTTATCAAAACCTAGATATTGGCTTTAATAAAGGTTAATATAACAACACTAAATTTAATAAGTGTTTATTGAGGTATATGCATAACTAAAAACGGTGGGAATGTAGCTCACATTGGCTATTTTTTCCTCTAAAAACCAAACTATAGAATGACTATAGATTCAATTTTTAGAGAAAAAACTAGCTCAATGTGCATCTCCATCCCATTCGCACCTAGTTATGCATATACCTCTATTATATTTAGTTATTCTCATTCAATTATCATATTTGTTAAACAAAAACACCATTGATTTCTCATTGGCTTTTTTTATTATCTGCTTTATTAGATTAGCTTTTCAGTCTCATGTTATGTGTCGCGCCAGTCTCACTTTATGTGGCGAGAGTCTCACTTTATGCTTCGCTTCACGGGACACGTGAAGCGACGCATAAGTTAAGACTCTCCATCGTATATATCAACAACTTAGCAATATTTGAGAAACATAACATGAGACTGAAAATTAATAATAGGACCAAAACATGATATTATACGCTTTTTTAGATGCATAAAGTGAGATTATATTTCTAACTTAAAAGTCATAACATTGTGTCAGACTCAGATATCCAATCAAAACTTACTATTTGGTTTTTTTTGGTTTTTACATTATTTAAAATCTTGAGACCTATTTCAACCGAATCTTTTACGATAAAAGCCCAGTTCTGGTTGAAGTCAATCTCACTATCACTGTGAACCTTATTTATGCTTGACCAACAATATTGATCCTTCTTTTTATTCCAAACTTGAATACTTATAATTGCTTGATTGTTTTTTGAGAATATATTTAAAATTTTATCAAAATGATGAACGGAACATGACGAATCAAAATGTTCATCAAAAATCATTATTTCTATTGCTTTGGTTGGTAAATTAAGTTCAAGTGACCCTAATTTTCTAAGTGCTGAACGAACATATATAGGTTCAACCCAATCAAGTGGAGTTTTATTACTCTTTAATTTAAAATACATATTTTGTAATGGAGAAATTGAGTCTTCTGAACCAATTATTCTTAAGGTATTAATGACGCATGTTCTACAGAACTCATCAGTATCACTTAAGATGGGTAATAGTAATTTTTCATATTCTTTCTTTTCTGTATGATTGATATATTTTTCAATCAAGTCACCTACAAGCTCAATTGCACACCTTCTTGGGAAAATATCCTTTTCTGAAAAATCTGCTAGTATTGGTATCACAGCATCTAATCCATAATTTAATTCAATATCATTTTGAGCATTTTGAGCATCATTACCTTCGTTTGATGAAAGCTTCTGTATTAATACTTTAAGTTCTTTGTTAATCATCATTACTGTTCCATCAAATATTAGTTCAATTTAAAGGCTCTTCTTAATGCAAGAATGAATAGTGTAATCAATGATAGTGAAAAAATTGATTGGAATGTAGCAATTATATTGATTGTTACTTCATTGTTTTTAGCTAGTTCTGGGCCGAACACATCTACTATATAATTATTATTTGTCCATACTTTGAATGGAGAAGTTATATTTATAGTGGTAAATTTTATCATGGAAGCAACTTTATCTAAAAAATCAGGCGCTCCTTTACTCAGGTATTCAAATATTTTATTCATTGGGAATTTGATAATTGAGTATATTGATATAAATAATATGTATAAAGTTATAATCGAATAGAAAGGTCTAGACACACTCTGTCCATAATTAGAAAACAATTGATATAAATAAGAATAAAATTTGATTGAGATAGGTGTATCCCTTTGTTTTCTTAAACTTTGTTGTTCTAGCCCATAAAAAATTGCTTCTTGTCTTTTATTTGAGACTTTATTCATTGCTAGTTTTAATGTTCTATAACAAGATGGTGCATGACGGCTAGTTTTATCTACAAAATGTGCTTCTCTAAAATCTACTCCCTGTCCTAAAGTTGCATCATGAAAACTTGGTGCATAAAAGAAATAAGTCTCGCTCATATCAGGGCCAAAATCAAAGACAACTTTATCAAAATTAACTTCCAAACCAAAATGTGCTTCTTGAAATATTGTAATCCCTGAAAAAATAGATCGCTGAAAATATACAACATCCCAAAATTTAACATCTAAAAAGATGCTTTCTTGGGACTTGAATTTTGTATTAATGAATATTGTCTTACCATCAAACTCAGTTTTATTAAATTTAACTTGTTTATTGAATGTAGCATTTTTAAAATTTATTTCATGTTGAAATTTACAATTTTCAAAAGATGATTTTTGAAAGTGACCTGATTCAAAATCAGCTCCTCTATCGAAGGAAGAATCATCAAACGAAGTATAAATATTAAAAATAGTGTATTTAAAATGACATTTACCTTTAAACTTGACATTTTCGAAGTATGTTTCATTATAGAAATTTGTGCCTTGAAAGTATGCTGAATTATTGAATTCTGAATAACTAAAGTTACACTTCCCAAAAATATGGGCATCTTGAAGATAAATATTTGATTTAAATACAACACCTGTAAATTCTAAGTTCGCACATTGCACTTTTGGCATTACAAATGATTTCTCATTCTGTTCAGCATTCCATTGAGAAATTAATTTCATTAAAGTTACACTACTTTTAGATTTTTCTCTTAACGGATGATGAAAAACACAAAATTTCTTATCTCCATGATCTTTTGTTTTAGTCATCCAACATCTATTGGTTTCATCATATCGGTGATGATCATTTATTAAAAAATCCTTATGTTCAAATTGACATCGATGTTTCAAATTACTTTCACTGTTCATATATGACATTTCTCACTTTTATTTTTTATTAGAATTTCACCTAAAACATCACGTGTCTTGATTCTAGCTTTTACAATAATCAATCCATTATAGACTAGCTTTTTAGATGCCAAAATATGCGTTGATAACTTTCAAAAACATAAGAAGTGATGGAATTGTTAATATGATTATTCCAATATATAACAACCATGTAACTACTCCTCTTGTAATATTATATGTAACATCCAAAACACCCCATTGTAGATAGAGTATATCTGAGGCAAGAATAGAGAGTTTTTCTTTATCTGGAATATTAGATTCATGAGTTAAGTTTTGAATTACTTTTTCTAATTGAGAAATTACGCCAGTCTCTATTTTTCCAGATTCAAAATGTTTAATTATATCGAGATGCCCTCTGATTTGACTTAATGTTAGTGTTCTAATATTTAACTCCACAAAATGTCTAGGGGTCATTGAAAACTTAACTTGAGTCGGACAGAAAACCTGATAGAGAGTCATAGCAATCCCTATAAAAGTTAACCCAAAGTAGAAATAATATAATCTAGATATTCCCTCATTCACACTACTTTTCAAACCTTCATTAGGGAAAATTTCCTGAGATAAATTCAAAAATTCAACTATGTTCTCATTAAATAAAACCATATATCCAATAATGGGTATTAATATTGTTAGTTTCATCAATTTCGAGTTTGAAATTTGAGCTAGTGAATGCCACTTTAAAGTTTTAAAAAAAGTCATAGAGTCAAATTGTTAATATAAAATATTATATCTGGCCGTTTGTTTTACTTGTCAGCATCAAGTAAAGCCAGGCAAGAATCAAGTCCGTGTATAGAACACCAGTTGGTACTCAATGCATAAGCAGTATTAAAATCAAAGTTATCATTTTCAGTTAAATCGAAATCGTCCCATAAGTCTGATTTTTGTCCATCTGGACAACCACATGACATAATTGCACACTCATCATTAATTCCTGCAAAAAAACGATCTGAAACCAACAATTGATTATCTTCTGATTGACTTGCAAGTTTTGCAGCCATATTCACTGGTCTACCAGCCCAAACCTCATTTTGTCTATCTGACCTTTTATTATGTTGTTTTAAGCCGATTTTTCTTACCAAGAGGGTCTTCATATCAATGCCTATATGACTCCCTATATCTAAATTATAGTTCTTGTTTACTAATGGTTTAAATGTATCATTTGCAAAGGTTTTGAAGGTTACTGCCGCAGCCAATGCTCTATGAGCATTGTTGTAATTAAAAAGAGCTAAAACACCATCTCCTCTTACATCAATATAGGGGGCTTCAAATTCATGAAAAATCTTTACAGCCGTACCTGTATATAATTGATATGCTTTAGCAGTACTTTTACTGTATTTACTCGCACTCATTCGAGTTGATCCTTTCATATCTACAAAAACACATATAACATCTTTAATTTTAATCCATGCTTTGGAGTTAATAATTGGTATATTTTGTGTATCCGGCAAAGTATCAACTGAAGTTATAAAAACATCTTGATTATAAAGATCTTTAGCCTCTTTAATTATTGTTACTATTGATGGTAATACCTGAGTTTTAGATACCATGAACTATTTTCCTCTTATGATTATTTACAAAGTATAAAATGGCATAGCCTATTATCGGAGTGAAAATTCCTAAAATAACAAATCGGATTCCATTTGTAAAATATTGGTATTTACTAGTTGTTATTCGTGAATTAATGATAATCTGCTCTACATACATTTCATCTACTTTATCAATTTCATTTACTTCTTTGTTTGTTGCAATACAAAAAGCATCAATGAACTCTTTTTTTCTGTATTTTGCAATGTGACTGTACAAAAGAAGATTATCATCTTTACTGGTTTCACCGGTTGGCATCAGGATTATATAATTCGTTATAGGTAGAAAAGCAATCAACCCATATAAAAATCCTAAAACCAAGAATAGTAACAGTTGTGACAAATATAAACTCCCTACAAATGAAATTTCATACTCACTAAATAATATTCGAACAATTCCCCATATAGTGGAGCCAGAAAAAGCAACTAATACTCCATTTTTTGCTTCGGCAAATTTTAACCAGCTATTTATTAAGTCAAAAAGATCTTTAAGTTTATTTGTCATTGACGCCTATTTATTATTTTATATAGTAATATAGTATGATTATATAGTATTAACTCTCACAAAAGTTGATAAATAAATAATTTATTTAATAATTTGTTCAACCTCTTTGCGATCATAAAACTTAATACTATATTTACGATTTTTCAACACTCTCTTATGTTTAATTAACCCTTGTTTTTCTAGATTTGGAAGATAGCTTCTATGATGCCCCGCAATTTCAGAGGCTTCTACTGAGGAAATATATTTACTTTTAAATTTAATAATCTTTTTTAAATCACTTTTTGATATATATTTTTCTAATCCAGTATTTATATAATCAATAAAATTGCTTTCTATCCAAGCCCAATAAAAAGAGTGTTCAGTTTCACCAACTTGTTTTGATGCCTCTTTTAAAACAATTAAATGCTTATTATTTTGCATGCTTAATATCTGTTCAATTGAATCAAGTGATACTCGTCCTGCGCGATGCATATTATACACTCTATGTAAGTGACCTGAACGAATCAAAGTTACAACCTTTTGAAAAGAAATTCCAAGAATTTTACTGGTTTCCGTTACTGTTTTATAATTTAACTTAATACTTTTTTTCCCTTTATACTTTCTTCCTACGTTAGTTGAATAATATTGAATATTTTTTATTTTACTATAATCAACTTGACTAACATCTTTTCTTTTAAACAAATAAGTTAGCCCGCCATCAATTCCTGGGCCCGATACAGGTTCAATACCCAAAGATTTAATTTTTTCACTAAAGTTTGTTGAATTATAGCCATATTGTTTAGCTAAGCTTCCACCAAAAATATACAAATCGTTAAATTTTAATGCCTCTAATTTTTTTATATATATTATAGTCCCCTTTGTCAGCTTTGGTTCAATTCGTTTTAAAATTCCAACTTTTATGGCAAATCTTATATTTTCATAGTTAGCGTTGCAAATATTTGCCACATCATTAATTTTATAATATCTATATTCTCTTTTTTGATTACTTCCACACTCTATTTTAATGCTAGGTAAACCAATACTCATATCCATCATTGAATATTTTCTCTTATTGCTTATACATTCCTTAATTACTGTAACAAAATCAAGCTTAAAAGAAGGTGTCCTAATTACTATATCAATAGATTTAAAATCATTCTGCTTTAAATTTGGCTCCACATTTGATAAGTGATTTAGTAATCGATTTACAGAGCACAATTTAATAAACCATTTTGATAACTTAGTATTTCTATAAGCTTCCAGCACACCATGCTCAATTAGAATTCTAGTTAATCGTTTTGTAATACCTAAAGCTCCTAATACTTGTGCTATTCCTATTGTGTGTTCTTCAAAAGAATAATCATCACCATTGAAATAACTATTAATTTTAAATAACATTGATTTTCCAAATTCACGTAATTTCAACTCTTTAGAAGACAGGAAAGGGATTAAAGTAATTCGGGGGTGAATGGAATATAATTCAGATTGAAGCTCTACATGTTTTTTTACTAAATCAAACATTTCAATAGGTGTTTTAAAGCTTTGAATAGAATATTTTGTTAAATCACAATAATCACATTCCTGCTTAAGAAATTTGAAAAAATATTCATATGCATCATAAAACCTACAAATTGTATTTAATGAAACTTCATCTTTGTTCTTAATAAGACTTTCTATATATAAAATTTGTGACGAGTCTAAGCTCCTTCTAGTTGGTGTTTTAAATTCTTCCCCACAAATACAAGTCATTAACCCCGCTCTATTCCATATTAGTTTTTGTTTACAATTCTCACATTTTGTTACCAATATAACTCTATGTTTTGAACACATATGAACAAGTTTGTGATCCCATAATTTAGGTATGAATTTGTTTTCCTTAATACACTGAGGACAAATCTTTGGTTTTTTAAGGGGCAAATCTTTCCAGTGAACCTTCATTCCAACATAACCAACAAAACGCCTTCTAGCAATACCTACATCTCCATAAAATATATCTTTACTTCTTTTGCAATTCAATCCTGTTACAGAACAGAGTTTTAGCCAGCTTTCTTTAACAATCATCAGGCTCTCAATTTTATCATAGGAATTCAAAGCATCATGAGCACTTAAAAAACTAGTGGCTTTTTTCCATCCATTTAACTCTGACATCCTTAATAACAAACTACCTGGTGACTCACCGTTAAATGGAATTGGTTTAACTAATAAGTCACTCATCAACAACCCTCCCTTTTTTAGTATAATTTCTAATAGCTAAATTCAAATTCTCTATTGATAGTTCAAATGGGTTTACATCTTTGGTTATTGAATATGGGAAAATTAAATTATTACATGCTTGTATGAAATGTTCTTTTGTAATATCTTCGTTGCCATTTTCTAACGATAGTAGAACTGCTTCCTTAATTAAATCCACCGTATTACTTGGGTTGCCACCAGTAATAGCGTACAGTGGCAAACAATTAGACTGAGCTTGAAAATCAGGGAAACTATTAACTTTCACCTCTTTAATAAATAATTTAATTAAAGCCTCAACAAACATTCTATAATCTCCCTTCTTTTGACCACCAAACCTTAAATTTATCAATTCAACTCGATATTTAAAACGTCTAGCTAATTGAGTATCACTATCAATAATATCTGAACATTCAGGTGTTCCAACTAATATTACAGGAACTTTGTATTCATTGATCATTGACTTTAACCACTCTTTAACATCATTACTTTTGCCAAGATCTTTTTTTAATAAATGATGAAACTCATCCAAGATAATGACTTGAGTTTCACACTCTTTTAGCAACCTTCCTAACCTATAAGTTAAATCAATAGCTGTTCCTCTATTTGGAGCTGGTGCTCCTATTGATTTCAACATGGAAAAAGCAACTCCTTTTATGGTTACAGGATTTGGTACTGATGAATAAAACGCAGGTACAACTGTTATTTCACGATCCCCTCTGTTTTCAAAACTATTTTTATACTTCGATAGCACTGCATTACAAGCAGTTGTTTTTCCTGTTCCTCCATCACCAGTTAATAAAAAGTTCACAGGCTCTTTTGAGCTTTTTGACATTAATATGCAGCGTTGAATTCCCTCAATTGCTTTTTTTATTGAAAAGTGAGTTATATAACATTCATCAATCTTATTTACTCTTTCGATTATTTCTTTATTAATCATTAAAACCGCCCATATCCAAATGATTCAATAGCTTCAGTGTCATTTGATTCAACAACATCACTCTGAAATCTTTCCGTTTCAAATGCTTCTGAAAGCTGTTCTTCCTCCTTAGCCAACTCTACTTTTGAAAACTTGTTTTGAAGCTCTCTAAGTCTTGCAATTTGTTTTCTAGCAAATTTTTTACCACTTTTAACTATATCTTTTCTAAAGTTCCATCGATCAATTATCAATTGATTTTGATCCAACGTGGAAATATCTTTTTTACCTTGTTCTTTAAGGTTTTTTCTAATGTTTTCATGTTCATATAAACTCATTCCGTTTGTATATTTAGGTACTACAGAATTTGCTTCAATTATTTTTCCATTTTTAGGGTTTTTAATAAAAATATTTGCTAAATCTAAGGTGTCTATATATACATCGACTATTGGAGATGCTCCTTTCATTCTAAATTCAGCTTCAACAGTTGCTAATGCATGTGAATACCACTTAAGGTTATAGGCAGTAATCCTCCCTTTTGAGATTGTTCTAATAATGACATCACGGGCTATTGTATCTAGTGTTTTTATAGGATATGTAATAACTGGAGTTTCATTTAAGTTTTCATTCCATAGTTTCTCAGGTGCTCTACCATGACCTTGATGAAGTTCTTTATGATAAAAAAGATCCAACCATTGAGAAACTTTTACCTTTAATTCACTCAGTTTTATACATGCATGCTTCTCAGCATCATAATCCGCTTTTTGATTTGGATTTGAAAAAGTTGTACCAGGTAACGTGTGAATTAATTGAGTGTTTAAACGACCAAAAAATCTTTCAACATGGGGTTTTGAATTTGGATCCCTTGGAGCTCCATATTCAATTCTAATCCCAACGTTATTACAAAAGTTTTTTACAGAGTCACTAATATAGTCAGAACCATTATCCACTATTAGAACTTCGAACAGTCCTCCAAATCGGTTTCCATTTCCGTTTAAAGCAATCTTTAATGTCTTTAATAGTGTAGCAGCAGAAAATGGTATCATTGTTATAATAAAGGCGATAACACAACGTGAGTACTGATCAATTAAACATGTTCCATATGGCCTTCCCATAACTTCACCTGTGTCTTCGTCAACAACCATTACATCGAGAATATTCCCATCTGCCTCAACAGTTTCCAAAATTCTTGTTGATAATGAACTTTGGCCAGCTGCTTTGAATTTTTTATTTGCGATGTATATTCCATCCCTTTTTCTACTAAGTCTATAGGGATCAATCTTATTGATTCTTCTATTAATAGTTCTTTCAGAAAGCAAACATATTCCTGCAGGTAGAGAATCACCATTTGCGTACTCTTCCAAAATATCGGCTTGAATGTTTTTGTAAACAATCTTAGCGCTTTGTTTCTGACTGGTAAGATAATCTTCTTCAATACGCCGATAAATTATTTTCTCAATCTCAACACCCAACCTTGAAGAACGGTTACCTCTATTAGAGCTCAATGAAATTAAAGACATTGGATTATGATTAGATTTAATGTATTTTTTTATCCATCTTGCGAAAGTTGAAAAACTGGGAGGTGATTCATCTTCAAGTTCTGCAGAAATTTCCTTTATTAGTGGTAGTACATACTTTCTAGATCTTGGATACTTAGCGAGTTTTAAAATTGTTCTTACATATTTTAGTCTATAATTCATCTCCTCAATTTCAGATTCACAGAGGTCATTTGGCTGAATTCCTTCTATTTCTGATGAGGTCAAATTTTTAATTACACTTGTTTGACAAAGTTCTTCAAACTTCTTTAATGAAAAATTTATAATCTTTCCGCCTGCTACATTTGAACATCTTATGTTGCCTCGCTCAATATATGTGATTTCATAAGTTATTCCTTTTATCTCGAATCTAGTTCCGATATTAAGATTTAGAATATCATTCATTTTATTTCCCCTGAACGCCATACAAGTGAATCTGATTTAAGGCTTGTTTCTTGTTTATATAAAGCTATGCCTGTAAAAAGAAGTTTGTCCGCAATTAATGGTTCTAGCCCACGTTTTTGGCAATCATTCCTAAACATTCCAAGAGTGTAAGTATCAGGAAAATCTGGTAATAGATTGCATACATGGTTCAGTTGAAAATCATGAAAATGCAAATGAGAACATCTATAAAGATATTTTCTATTTTCTATTTGTGGATATATTTGAAGGTGCTTTTCTGTTAATACTTCAAAACTAATTCCTTGTTTTAGAAAAACAGACCTAATTTGAGTTAAACGAATTCGAAGTTTGTTGCATTCTAGTGCTCCAGAAAACTTAACTTCTCTTACTGTAAGGCTCCCGAACTTATCAATGTGAAGTGTATCTGGTGTATAGGTATCTTTTGAGTTTAGCTTGATTGTAAAAGGCTGTGTTCTATATGATTTAATTTCATTATTAAACTCTAAATCTAAACAATTATCAGCTTCAAGACGGCTTTCGCACGGCATTTGTCCTTTGTTTTTTATACTTGGAAAGAAGACTATTCGTTTTCCTGTAATTCCTTTCCATAACTTTCTGTTTCCATGCATCACTCCTTTTAAGGATTCTTTTTTTAACAGACCTACAATATTTTGATATATTGAATTTGTGTTTTCAATTAACATAAATTTCTCCAATTCATGGATATCTTTCCGAAACCATCTTTATTAAAGACAAAAGGACTCATGACAAGTATTTAACAATATTTGTTTTGCTTGACAATTTGGGGAAGTTAAATGATAATAGAATGGTCGAAAGTTCTTACAACGACAAATTCTAAAAACCTGATTGTTCAAGCAATCAGGTTTTTTCATTTCTCCTTTTGTATAAATTAATTCATTTCAACATTCTCCAATGCTTTAAATCTATTCTTAGTTAACCATTTAGCAATATCTTTTGCTAAGGCATGTCGACCTCTTCTATTTTCTAGCCTGAAAATTGGAACGTGTATTTGTTTTTTTGAAATCCCTTGCCTAAATGCTGCTTTTGATGGAAATCCCAAAAGTTTATATAAAGGATCTCCCGAAATTAGAATACCGTATTCAGAAATTAAATCTTTTTCAATCTGGCTTTCATAATTATTAATTGACCCCAATTTTTTCATTGTAATTAGCTCTAATTAGTTCCAATTCATTCTAAGTTATGATTTGATATTATTAAATGGATTTCTCACTCACTGAGAAACCGTAGATTTTAAAGTTAACATATTGAAATAAAAGGAGAAAAAAGTTTGCAGCTTGAAAGTTCTGCAAGAAAAAACAAAAATAAATTGCTTGGAAAAGATGATGTTCTGTTCATTAGAACTAAATTTTGGGCAAGGATGGTTGTTTTTCGTGCTGGATTTATTGATAACCCAAAAAAAATGCAAAGGTTATTTTCACCAGATAAATATGTTAATGGCCAATCACCGCCAAAAGATTGGGAAGGATATTATAAAGGGTTGATAAAACAACCTTTAAGAAGAACTATAGATAAAACTAATGATCTAATGCCCAATTCAGAAAAAATATTTGACATGCCTTTGTGGGAAATTTTCTATTCCGATATAGCAACAGACAAACAAGTAGAAAAATTGGTATTTCACATAAAAGATATTAGAATTTTTAATCGAATTATAAAAAAAGAAACTGACAGTTCTACATTTCACCTAAGAACTAGAAATTTGTCAAAGACTATAGAATACTTAGTCAGCCTATCAACATTTGACGCCTTAAATGCATTAACTATTTTATTATTAAATTTAGAGATTAGAATCAATACAAATATTCACAACAGACTTGAATATAAGGGGGCAATAATGTCAGCAATTCTAGAAGTATTAATTATAATGTCTGTACAATATCCAATTAAAAAATGCTTTACTGAGTTATTTACACTCTATAAGCGACGCTTTTCATATAGTTGGTTTCAAGGTAACCCCAAATTGTTATTTTATAGTGATTTCAAATGGAATATTAATGAAACAGATTTTACAAAAATTAGTAGGCTCTATTTAAATATTGCTAAGTCAGCAAAGATTTTAAAGGTCGTAAATGAGAAAAATATAGTTAAATTTTTGTTCAAGTTTAACAGATCTGATATTCAAATAAAAAATCAAGTATGTAACAACATGTTTGGTAAACAAGACTATAGTGCAGTTGCTAATTTATATAAAAAAATACTTATGTAAAATTAATTTAAACAATTACAGCTAAACCAGTTAATACACAGAATTATTTATAGTCCCTAACTCCTTTTTAAGACTTTAATAATTTCAATTGCTTTCCCACAAGTACATCGCAGTTTTGGTTCTATTAAAACCAAAACTTTAAGCCAAGCAAATAAAGAATTAATACCATTCTTAGTTAATGGTAAATATGCTAACTCGTTAATACAGTTTCCAATGTACATGAGCCACTCTTCATGATCTTCAAACGCAGCAGCACTAGTTATATATGTTGCTAATATTTGTTCGGGGCATTCATTTACATTAAGGTAGTACCTGTATCTCCTGCTCAAGATTATTACTTCTTCTGACAATTCTGTACTTCTTGTCAATGCAGCCAATTTAGCCAAACCATCTAAAATATAAGGAGCTTTATCATTTTCAGTATCAGCTAGTATATGCTTTGCTTCTCTAAGTATTTTCGAAATTTTTGAAATATATTTCTCATCAATACACCTAAATGATGCTAAATTTATTAACGGTAACAATGACTTTGGGCTTGATTCCCCTGTTGCTAAGTTAGCTTCTATTATCCCAATTAACTCAGTAGATAGCTTTAAAGGCTCTAAATTTCCCTCTAATGGTCCAGGTAAAAACACACCTGATAAATTTTCATTTTGGACTTTTTGAATATTAATTTTTAATAAATTTTTAAGTGATTCACTTTTGATTTTATCCTTATTTCTATCAAATGAATTAATGATCCTTCCTAAAAACTCATTCTTTAATTGATTATGTTCTAAATATTCTGGATGCCAACGGGGTTCTAGCTTCATATCAACAAGTGATTGACAGTAATAATTCAATTTTCTTATATCAATTATGTTATCAGCAAATTCCTTAAGTTTTACATGATTTTTAAGAGCACAACGAAAAATTAAAGATGCATGGGATATCGAAGCCAGTTTTCTATAAAAAGGAGGGAACCCATTAAAAACCTTTGTCTGTGATAGTTCTCCTTCAACAAACACTATTAAAGCAGATAATAACTGCAGTTTTATTTTTTGCAGTTTAGTTTCTTCATTTAAAAATATATTAACTAGTTTTTCTAATTTTGGTTCTATTTCTGGATATTCATTAAGTAATTGAAATCCAAATTCTATTAAGCCTATTTGCGAAATTAGATCTCCATTGATGATGGCCCAATCATAATATTTTAACAACTCTTGCTTATTATGAGTGATTTGCTTAAGTGCAGTTAATATTGAAGTATGGGAACTAAGCAGAAAAGTTACTGATAATGCTGAATAATAACTATTAGAAAACAATTCTTTTAGATGTTGCTCAAGTTCATTGTTAGTATATTCAACTATATTTTCACTGTGACTATATACTCCAACTAGCCTTTCATAATATTTAAGCTTTTGAGGGACTAATGATTCATAAGTGCTTTTTCCAATTTTCATTGCCTCCATCAATTCAATTGATTTACCATAAGGAGTATTCGCCAAGTCTTCTTCAAATTCATTAATTACATAATCTTCTATATCGTTTTCACTAAAAGTACTAGTCCATTTCTCTATATCTCGTGTTGGTAGCAATCTTGATTTGCATTCTTTTTGTAATCTTTTTATTCTTTCATCTACACATGGGTTCAAAATCCAAAAACAATCTAAATTATATATTGTAGAATCTTGTTTCATTTCTATAATTATTTTACTTTTTATGCATCTACTCGACAATTTCCATTCAACATTATTTTTATCTGTTAATAAAAAACATTCATCTTGGTTTAAAAAACATTTTTTTAGTATTTTATAAAGTTTTGATCTTTGAAATCTGCTAATTCTGTTTGGAAGCTCAATTAGAGTATCAGCAACTATTCCGTTCTCTCTACAAAACTTATGGTCATTAAGTATCTCAGATTGTATTTTTTGTGGAAATAAATCTAATAGTAATATTATCCCAATTGATTGGTCTTTGACTCTATCCATTATTTATCTTCAACCTCTGGCGGCAATTGTTTTTTACTTACATTTACAATTAGTTTTTTAATCGAAATTAAAAATTTTTCATAATTTAATGGGTTATCAATTTTCAATGGTTCAATTACATATTCCTCGACCCATTGAAAATATAGTTTTTTATCATTCTCAGTCTTTATATTTTCCAATTTTAATATTAAAGCCTTCACTAAGTTTATGTTTCCATTAATTGCCAAATCATATCCACCATCACCCTCAAAAAAATGCGACCACCCTTCGAAATCAATAAGGTCTAGTATCCAGTTTGATATTGCTACCTTTGTGTCACTGTTACAACTTATTGACCATTGAAGTTTTAATTCATTGATTAATGATATAACTCAACGACTATGGACTGAAAGTCCATAGGTTGTTTTTGGACTGAAAGTCCTATTATTCCAATATAATATTACCTGTTTCAATATTTGATGGATTTCTATGGTGTTCTAAATAT
>JAMONB010000446.1 GCA_027066745.1 Flavobacteriaceae bacterium | reverse complement strand
AAACTACTATTTCTCCTATTTTAAACATAGTTTATAGTTATTTAATTTTCCCACCTGAAAAGTAAGCTTTTTTCTTTAAAAAAACAATATTACACCTCTAGAATTACTGAAATCAAATTAAATATATGTGTTAAATAAAGAATCTTTAAAGAAAGGAGGAGTTTTCTAAATATTTTAGAATACAAAGCTTTGTATTCTACCATTAAATAATTTATTTTATGAATTAAAATCTAAAGTTCTTAAGATTTTATAATTTGGAACTCTTCTTGTGGTTGTAATTCTTCTATAATATTTTCAGCAAAATTATAATCAACTTTTCTAAAGCGTTCGGCTGCATAAGCATGACAACCACTGCCTGGACTTTTTACTTCTTTTAGAATTAAACCTTTATCATAAGGGTTAAAACCTATCACTGTGTACATTTCATCTCTTTTAAGACCTCCTAGTTTATACCAATTTCTTCTTGCATTTACACAAACTACGATTTCTCCAATTTCAAATGTATTTACCATGACCCTTACTTTTATGTGGTTTATTATAGAACAATTTACTTTTAAAAATTCCTATTTTTAAAACAATAGACAACTTTCACAAAAAAGGTTAAACACCTAATTTTAAGTAAAATAAATTTTTCTTTTTCAAATAGCCTGGGGAAGGTTATTAATATAACTTCTACTGTTGAATTTTATTATAAAAACAATAAAAAATTATATTTATATAACCTTATGTGACAAACCTACAATATGAATCTAAAGAAAATCTAAAGTTAATTTCAGAATTGTCTTTCTGGGTAAAAAGCCAAAATATTCATCGCCATTTTTTGATCAGTAATAATTTCTGAAACCAATTTACCTGTGGCAGGTCCCAAGCTCCACCCCATCATAGCATGTGCTGTAGCGATAGTCACATTTTTGAATTTAGACAATCTACCAATATATGGAAGTCCATCTGGTGAGATTGGTCTTAATCCATAAGCGGCTGTTGAAATTTCTGATTCTTGAATTTGCATTCCTTTATAATAATTCTCAACAGCTTTAGCTATAGCTTTTACTCTTATTGGATTAATATTATTATTAATTCCTGCAATTTCCATAGTGCCTGCAAGACGCGTAAAACCATTCATAGGCGTAACTGCTACTTTGGCTTCCATCAAAATAGCTGGCATGGTAATACCAACTTCTCTTTCTACATCAATCCTATATCCTTTTCCTGCTTGTACCAATATTTGTACTCCTAATTTCTTGGTAAGTAGCGGACTCCAACTTCCTGCGGCAATAACAACTTCATCAGCGGAAATTTCTCTTTTATCTGTCTTAACTTTTGAAACTTTATCTGATAAAACGTCTAAATCAATAACTTTTTCGTTTGTATAAAAAGTAACTCCTTTATTTTTTAAATACCCATAAAGTTGTTTCATAAACTCATTAGGCGTTGTATGAGCATCGCATTTATAATGTATCGCTCCTTTAATATTCAATTCTACATTAGGTTCTAATTTTTTGACATCATCCAAAGAAAGAAGCTCTACATCTAATCCTTCTTCAATTGCTCTCTTTGCTACTTTACTTTCTTTCTCGCCTGCTTTATCTGTCTGATAAAACATCAGTAATCCTTTATGCTCTAACTGAAAATTAAAAGCAGCATCGTTATAAAAATCTGTAAATAATTCTTTACTTAATAAGTTAATATCCTTAATTATTGGGATAGCTTTTTCTACATTTTTCTTAGTAGAGGATTTTTTAAACGCTAAAGACCATTTTAAAAAATCAGCATCCAAACGAGGTTTTACATAAAAGGGGCTTGCAGAATTAAACATCATTTTCAATCCTGTTGTAATCATGCCTGGTGCTGCTAAGGGTATTATATGACTGGGCGAGATAAAACCTGCATTGACAAAAGAAGCTCCATCTGTAATCGTAGACTGATCTATAACCGTTACTTTACACCCCTCCTTATCAAGATAATAAGCAGTACACAGACCAATAATACCGCCACCAATAACAATTACACTTTTGCTCATCTTTTAGAATTACAGAACTAAATTAAACATTTTTTTAATAAAAATTTGGAATATTAAAATACAATGCTACACTTGTAGAGTTAATTCTAAAAACATAGAGCAATGCAATTATCAAAAACAGAAGAACAATTAATGGCATATTTATGGAAGCTTGAAAAGACTTTTATGAGAGATTTGTTAAAAACACATCCAGAACCCAAACCCGCAACCATAACTGTAGCTACACTGATAAAACGAATGACAGACAAAGGTTTTATTGCTTATAAATTATATGGAAATTCTAGAGAATATTATCCACTAGTAAAAAAGAAGGATTACTTTTCTAAGCAAGTAAACGGATTGATTAAGAATTTTTTTACGATTCTGCTTCACAGTTTGCTTCCTTCTTTACGCAAGAAACTAATTTAACTAAAGAGGAATTAGAAGATTTAAAAAAAATAATTGATCTACAAATAAAAGAGAAATAATCATCATGAACTTTACAATAAATATGAAATTCTCTACTAGACCCCTCCCCTTAAAAAAGGGGAGGAATTTTTATTTATAAATTAATTTACAACTTCTTTACATACTTTGTAATAATAACAATTTGCTGACTCCCTACTCTACCTTCAATATATTCCTCATTTTCATGATCTAATGAAATTCTTCTCACTGCTGTACCTTGTTTGGCAACCATACTAGATCCCTTTACTTTCAAATCTTTAATCAACACTACAGAGTCCCCTGCTTTTAAAATCACACCATTCACATCTCTATGTACAACACCAGCTTCTTCCTCCTCATCTTCGCCAGTCGCTTTTGCCAATGTTAAAGCTTCACCTTCAAGATACATCATATCTAATAAATCTTGTGGCCAGCCTTCAGCACGCAATCTATTCAACATTCGCCAAGCCATAACTTGAACAGCCTGATGCTCACTCCACATACTGTCATTTAAACAACGCCAATGGTTTACATCAACTTTATCAGCATCATCAATTTGTTCTAAACAGGTTTTACAAATCAATAACGAATTGTCAACAGTTTCATTTAAAGAGGGTGGAATTTTATACACACTCAAGTCTTCTGTTGCACTACACAATTCGCACGTTGAACCGCTTCTTTCTTCTAATGATTTTAATATACTCATGTTTTATTTATTGTTATTTATTACTGCGTTATCAGATTGATTGTGCAAGTTTACGAAATTTGACTACCAACTGCTACTGCATACTGCTACTTTTTCATAGTGTTTCTCTAATTTTTTTTGGCATCTTTGCTACCACCAAATTATATGAATGATCTATCAATTCACGTATTTTCTCATTGGAGAATCTAGGATCAAAAACAACTGTATTCCAATGTTTTTTACTCATATGAAAAGCAGGTAAAACAATACCATCATATTGCTCTCTTAGCTCTATAGCTCGTTCTGGATCACATTTCAAATTGGCTGCTGGTGGCTGACGCTCTAATCCTGTTAAAGCAAACATTTTTTTCAACACTTTAAAAACCAATGTCTTTTCATCAAAAGGAAAGCTTTCTGTTACGCCTTTTTTACTCAAACAATACGCTCTAAATTCTTCTATATTCATCTTTCTATGATTCTTTCTAACACCTTTTCAGGATGCTTTAATTCTGCGAATCCAAATTGCGTGTACAAACCGTGTGCATCTTTAGTCATTAACAACCATGTTTTCACATTACTAAGTTCAGGAAAATCAATAATTGCTTTTAACAACTTTTTTGAATATCCTTTCCCTCTATATTTTGGCAGGATAAACACATCCATCAAATATGCAAAAACGACATAGTCAGTTGTTATTCTGGCATAACCTATTTGTTCTCCGTGTAAATACACTCCAAAATTTAATGAATTCTCTATCGTAACCTTTACTTCTTCTTTTGTTCTGCCTTTTCCCCAATAAGAATTTGATAGAAAAGAATGTATTACTTCAATATCTAATTTACCTTCGTCTGTAGAGATTTTAATCATTTTTATTAATTTAAGACTTCATATAACATAGGTTTACTCGGGCTTGCATTATTTTCAAAAGGTGCAATTTGCAAATTCAAAAAATACTTACCATCCTTAATTTTATTTGGCACAAAAATCAATTCTGTGATTGTAGCATTGAGTCTTATTTTACCTTTGGTATTCCAAAACGCATTGTGTGACAATAGCTTACCACCATCTTTTTCTTTATCAACCGAAGGCAGATCAATCAATAAATGTTCAATTCCTTTTTCCTTTAAATAAACTACTGCTTCTTCAAGTAAATAAGGCGGATTGGTCTTTGAATAATTCTTAGCTAATTTTTCTTTGGTATTTGGTATTGTTCTTATAACAAGAGCTTCTCTTTTTTTATTTCCTAATAAAAATTGAATTTGCTTTTTAGAAATTACCAAATCTTTATCTAATTTTTCTGGAGCTACAGTAATAACTTCTGCCAAAAAGAAAAACTGCTTTAAGGTTTTATTTATTGAGATAAACTCTTCTGTTATATGCCCAACACATTCTGTATGTGTACCATGAGCATGTGGTTTAAAATAAATGGAGTTAAAATTGGTGGAATGCTTTTTTTTAACACTCCTCATTTTTTTTAATCGTGGACTTTTTTGATTCCAAGCAAGAGCACCTACATTATCACGTGTTAAGAGTAATGGTATTGAAATATCTAAAGGATCTGATAGATTTATTTTTAATTTCTGTGATCCGTATTGAATTGTTGTAAGCATATTACAAATATAATTAAATTACAAACAACTCACTTGCCAATCCGTCTACTAAAAATTTTCCTTTCTCTG
>JAMONB010000445.1 GCA_027066745.1 Flavobacteriaceae bacterium | reverse complement strand
GTTGATAGACCTGAAAGTGCAATCAATTAATATTGAGAATTCTACAGTAAAAGTATTAGGGAAGAGAAATAAGGAGAGGTATATACCATTATTAAATTCTGTTCAACAGACGTTAAAAATGTATATTATAGAAAAAAACAAGATTGTTATAGATAATGAATATCTTTTTATTACAAAAAAAGGCAATAAAATTTATCCAAATCTTGTTTATAGAATAATAAATGACTACTTTAGTAATGTGTCTTCAAAAGTTAAAAAAAGTCCGCACGTGATTAGACATTCATTTGCGACACACTTATTGAATGAAGGGGCTGATTTGAATTCAGTTAAAGAATTGTTAGGCCATTCTAGTTTAGCTTCTACTCAGATATATACACATAGTAGTTTGAGTGAATTAAAAAAAGTTTATAACCAGGCTCATCCAAGGAGCTCTAAAATTTAAAACCTATGAAAGTAAATGTTCAGTCAGTAAATTTTAATATCGATCAAAGTTTAGTTGAATTTATTAAAAATAAAATGGATGGTTTAGAAAAGTATTATGATAAAATAATTGGAGTAGATGCTTATTTGAAGGTTCAGAATACTAGTGAGAAAGAAAATAAGATTACAGAATTAAAATTATTGATTCCAGGAGATGAATTTATTGTAAAGAAACAATGCAAATCTTTTGAAGAAGCTATTAATTTATCTACAGATTCATTAAAAAGACAGCTACGTAAAAAGAAAGAAAAACAAAGAGCACATCATGTATAATATTATATAAAAAAAATAGACATAAAAGTTTTGTAAAAAAAATAAAACTTTATACATTTGCAAACCGTTAGAAATAGCGGTTTGTTTTTTTATGTAAATGCCGATGTAGCTCAGCTGGCTAGAGCAGCTGATTTGTAATCAGCAGGTCGTGGGTTCGAGTCCCTCCATCGGCTCAGTTCTTTGAATAAAAAAATATAGGGGAGATACTCAAGCGGCCAACGAGGACAGACTGTAACTCTGTTGGGAAACCTTCGCAGGTTCGAATCCTGCTCTCCCCACTTATAATTTTATTTGTGAGGCTGTCAAAAGCTCGCTTTTGTAAAGGCTGACAAATAAAATTATATGTTCGGGTCACCCGAACAGGATTACCGAGCGGAAGTGAGGTGATTCCATAAGGATAAAAAGTAAATATTAAAAGTTTGCTTTTGTGTAGATGTTAAGAGAGAGTTGTTTGTTCAAGTTACGTTGCTTGAACTTAGGTTGTCAAAATTAAGTTTGATAATCATTTTGAAATATTGAATTGAAATTGATCTTTTTGAGGTCAAAAATAAATGCGAGAGTAGCTCAGTTGGTAGAGCGTCAGCCTTCCAAGCTGAATGTCGCCGGTTCGAACCCGGTCTCTCGCTCTAAGGTGAAATGCGGGAGTAGCTCAATTTGTAGAGTATCAGCCTTCCAGGCTGAAGGTTATCAGTTCAAGTCTGGTCTCCCGCTCAATTTTCGCACCACAGTAAAAAGTGTTGTGGAAAGGTACTGGAGGTTGATGCTGGTGAGTTTGCGAAATTTAATTTAAATTTTGTTTTGCACTTTGGCCGGTGTAGCTCAGAGGTAGAGCGTTTCCTTGGTAAGGAAGAGGTCACGGGTTCAATTCCCGTCATTGGCTCAAAAAAATTGAATTTAAGAATAATACTAAATATATATAACTAAGATTTAAAATTAATAATTATGGCAAAAGAACATTTTGACCGCTCCAAACCACATTTAAACATTGGTACAATTGGTCACGTAGATCACGGAAAAACTACACTAACAGCTGCAATTACGGTTGTGTTAGCTTCAAAAGGATTATCAGAAGTAAAAGATTTCGATCAAATTGATAATGCTCCAGAAGAAAAAGAAAGAGGTATTACAATAAATACTTCTCACGTAGAGTATCAAACTGCAAATCGTCACTATGCTCACGTTGACTGTCCTGGTCACGCGGATTATGTGAAAAACATGGTTACTGGTGCTGCTCAAATGGACGGTGCAATATTAGTAGTTGCCGCTACTGATGGACCAATGCCACAAACTCGTGAGCATATCTTATTAGGTCGTCAAGTTGGTATACCTAGAATGGTTGTGTTTATGAATAAAGTAGACATGGTTGATGATGAAGAATTGTTAGAGTTAGTTGAAATGGAAATTAGAGAATTGTTAGATTTCTATGAATATGATGGTGATAATACTCCTGTAATTGCAGGTTCTGCATTAGGAGGTTTAAATGGGGAAGAAAAATGGGCTAATTCTATAATGGAATTAATGGATGCTGTTGATTCATGGATTGAGTTACCTAAACGTGATGTTGATAAAGATTTCTTAATGCCAGTTGAAGATGTGTTCTCAATTACTGGTCGTGGAACTGTTGCAACAGGACGTATTGAAATGGGTGTTGCTAATACTGGTGATTCAGTTGATATTATAGGTATGGGAGCTGAGAAATTAACTTCTACTGTTACTGGAGTTGAAATGTTCCGTAAAATATTAGATAGAGGTGAAGCAGGAGATAATGTAGGTATCTTATTAAGAGGTATTGAAAAAGCTGATATCAAAAGAGGTATGGTAATCTGTAAACCAGGTTCTGTAACTCCTCATGCTAAATTTAAAGCAGAGATTTATGTGTTGAAAAAAGAAGAGGGTGGTCGTCATACGCCATTCCATAATAACTATCGTCCACAGTTCTACGTAAGAACCACTGATGTTACAGGTACAATTAATTTACCTGATGGTGTTGAGATGGTTATGCCTGGTGATAACTTGACAATTACTGTTGATTTACATCAACCAATTGCAATGAATGTAGGTTTACGTTTTGCAATTCGTGAAGGTGGTAGAACAGTAGGTGCAGGTCAGGTGACTGAAATTTTATAAGACACCTTATATTAGTTAAATATATTATAGGATAGGTGCTTCTTATAGTTAGAAGCACCTTGATTCTATACGGGTGTAGCTCAGTTGGTAGAGCACCGGTCTCCAAAACCGGGTGTCGGGAGTTCGAGTCTCTCCACCCGTGCAAATAAAAAATAAACATCCCGATGTGTCGGGATTTTGAGTGAAGTGTCTTTAGACAAAAACTAAATATAATGGGTGTTATTACATATATTAAAGAGTCTTTTGAAGAGTTGAAAACTCAAGTTACTTGGATTTCATTTTCTGAAGCTCAAAAGTCTACTGTGGTAGTAGCTCTTTTTTCTGTACTTTTTGCTTTGGCAATTTTTGCTGTAGACAAAGTATTTCAATTTGGTTTAGAACAATATTTTAATCTATTTTAATTTAAGTTAATATGACTGACTCTGTAAAGAAATGGTATGTTGTTAGAGCTATAGGAGGTCAAGAGAATAAAGTGAAAGTCTATATTGAGAATGAAGTTTCTCGATTGGGTCTTTCAGATTATTTAGACCAAGTATTAGTGCCTACAGAAAAGGTTATACAAATCCGTCAAGGAAAAAAAATAAATAAAGAAAAAGTTTATTTTCCTGGATATATAATGATTAAAGCTAACCTAGCAGGTGAATTACCTCATGTTATTAAATCGGTAACGGGTGTTATTGGCTTTTTAGGAGAAGTAAAAGGAGGCGATCCTGTTCCGTTAAGAAAGTCTGAAGTTAACAGAATGTTAGGTAAGGTAGATGAACTCGCTATTCAAAATGAAAATGTTGTTATTCCTTATATCTTAGGAGAAACAGTTAAAGTTGTTGATGGACCATTTAATGGTTTTGAAGGAACTATAGAAAATATTAATGAAGAAAAACGTAAACTTGAAGTTATGGTGAAAATCTTTGGAAGAAAAACGCCATTAGAATTGAGCTATATGCAAGTTGAAAAAGTATCATAAATGTTACAAAATATAGATAAATCTTTGCTTCCACAAAGAAGTATCAAATATTAACAAATGTTAGGTAAGTAGAAGTGTTGAAACTGATGCGAACTTTGCATAAAATTATTAAGAATGGCAAAAGAAGTTAGTAAGGTTGTAAAATTACAAGTTCGTGGAGGAGCTGCAAACCCATCACCACCTGTTGGACCTGCTTTAGGTGCAGCTGGGGTGAATATCATGGAGTTCTGTAAGCAATTTAATGCTAGAACTCAAGATAGACCTGGAAAAGTATTGCCTGTAGTAATAACTGTTTTTAAAGACAAATCATTTGAGTTTGTTGTGAAAACACCACCTGCTGCAGTACAAATACTTGAAGCTACAAAAACTAAAAAAGGTTCTGGTGAACCAAATCGTAAAAAAGTAGCGACAATAACTTGGGATCAAATTAAAGTAATTGCTGAAAGTAAAATGCAAGATTTAAATGCATTTAAAGTAGAATCAGCTATGAAAATGATTGCAGGTACAGCAAGGTCAATGGGAATAAAAGTAAAAGGAAACGCTCCTGCTTAACTGTATAATTTTATAATAAGATGTCAAAATTAACTAAGAAACAAAAAGAAGCATACGGTAAAGTAGATGCCACAAAAGCATATTCCTTAACCGAAGCTTCTGTTTTAGTAAAAGAAATAACTAATGTAAAGTTTGATGCATCTATAGATGTTGCAGTTCGTTTGGGTGTAGATCCTAGAAAAGCAAATCAAATGGTACGTGGTGTAGTAACTCTACCTCATGGTACCGGAAAAGATGTTAAAGTACTAGCATTAGTTACTCCAGATAAAGAAGCTGAAGCCAAAGAAGCCGGAGCTGATTATGTTGGATTGGATGAGTACCTTCAAAAAATTAAAGGAGGATGGACAGATGTTGACGTTATAGTAACAATGCCAAGTGTAATGGGTAAATTAGGACCTCTAGGTAGAATTTTAGGACCAAGAGGATTAATGCCTAAT
>JAMONB010000444.1 GCA_027066745.1 Flavobacteriaceae bacterium | reverse complement strand
CTTCTCCTCCAAAGTCATATTGATATCCTGCTTTCCAATTGAGCTTTTGATTTTCTAACCACGGAGTTATAGCTTCGAAAATATCTTTAGCATTGTAGCCAGGCTCAAGATACGAACCTACTGTAAGGGTTCTTTTTAAATCTTTTCTGATGATTTTTGAGAACTGCCAGTCTACTTCAACTTTTGCAATTTGCGAAAGAGGTACATTTTGATGTTTCAGAGGCGAAAAAATATTATAGCTTTCTATTGATTGAATATCGTACTCATCGCTATTTTTCACCTTCATGTAGATAGGGATATTTTTATCTCCCTCTCTGTAGTTATCAACTTTTATTCCTGTGAGTCCAGCGTTAAGAGCCATTGCAATGTCCTTATTTGTAAGACCTGCCCTTTGTGCCTGATTTTCATCAATCTTAACAATCAGTTTTTTTATTTTAGGACCAATATCATCGGTAACATTCTTTGTGCCTACTGTGTTTATTAACTCTTCTTTAAGGGACTTAGAAATAAGTGCAAGCTCATCCATATTTTTACCCGAAATACGTATTTCTACTGGTGTTCCCGTTGCTCCAGCACCAGAAAGACGGTTTACTCTGATATCTGCATCAGGGAAATTATCAAAGCAATATTTGTCTAATTTCTCTATTACGTAACTATTGTCGGTATCGCCCGTAGTATTTAGTAACATGTGTGCATAGCTCGAATTAGCTTCATTTTTGAAATATCCGAGATCATAAGGTTCGGGACCTTCACCAATAAATGAAGAGAAGTTTAAAACTCCAGGAGCTTTATCTTGTGTTACTACCAGCGAATCTAAAATGTATTTTTCTATTCTACCAACAGCAGTTTCGGTAATCTCCATTTGTGTCCCTGTAGGGAACTTTACATCCACAGTTACCAAGTTTCTATCACTATCTGGCACTAGCTTAAAAGGAAGCAAAGGTATAAGAGCAATTGACGTGATGAACATTGCTAGTATTAGAAAAATAAATGGAATTTGCCATTTTGTTAAAATCCTGATTAAAATTTTATTATACCAAAGGTTGATACTGTTCATCATTCGGTCAATTATACCCTCTTTTTCTTCCTTATTGTTGTCTTTTACTTTTATCATCACCACTGCAAGTAGAGGGACGAAAGTAAATGTAAGCAACCATGAGCTCAATAGTGATATAGAAACAACTGAAAATAATGGTGATGCCATTTCTCCCATTGGTGTTTCAGCAAGGGCAAATGATAAGAATGCTGATGATGTTGTAAGCGTAGAAATTAGCAGAGGAATCATTAAAATTCTACACGATTCAACCGCTGCTTTAAAAGTTGATTCTCCTTTTTCAACCCTTATCAGAATAGATTCTGACATGACTATTCCATTATCGACAAATAGTCCTAAAGAGATAATTAATGCAGCAAGAGAAACTTTATTCAACCCTAAATCAAAAAGATTCATAAAGAAAAAAGTACTTAGAATTACCATGGGTACCAGAGCGGCAACAAGTGAACCTGTTTTAAAACCTAAGAATATAAGCATCACAGCAAGTACAATAATTATAGATTGCATTAAACTAACCAAGAAATTATTTACCTGAGCGTTTACAATTTCGTCTTGCGATGCCATTCTTACTAATTCTATCCCTATAGGAAGAGAATTGTTTATTTCGGGAATTAGTTTTTGAACATCATCACCTAATCTAACTATGTTGGCACCTTTTTTTAGTGAGATGAAAAGAGAGATTGCATCTTCGCCATCTATCTTAACAATCTTTTCTTTTGGAGAAATATAATCGAGATAAATTTTAGTTATATCTCCCAAAAATATTGTTGATCCTGTATTTGTTGGAATCAGAGTTCTTTTCAAATCCTCAAGACTTTCATAGCTCCCAGTTGGTTCAAGTATAATTCTTTTTTTTCCAACATTAATTTCTCCTCCAGGATAAAGTATATTTGTTGATGCAATAATGCCGTTCAGTCGACCAACGTTTAATCCATATCTAGATAGTTGCTGATCGTCAAACTCAATTATAATTCGTTCCTCCTGAATACCTCCGTACTTAACTTTGGCAGCATCTGGAAGTTGTAATAATTTGTCTCTAATTTCCTCAGCGTACTCTTCCATTATGTTGTAAGGAATTCCATCTCCAGAAATACCTAAAATTATTCCAAATACAGTACCTACATCTTTGTCTTTTACTATAGGGCCTTTAATATTTTGTGGTAGTAAAGGCTTAACTCCGTTAACTTTATCTTTTAGTTCGTCCCAAGCAGGTTGCAGGTCATCCTGACCTACGTAGTCTTTTAGCTTTACTGTAATTACCGAAAGTCCGGTTCTTGATTCGCTTTCAATAGTTTTTACTTCAGCCATTTCGCGAATAGCCTCTTCTAGCTTATCTGTAACTAAACTTTCAACTTTTTGAGGCCCAGCACCGGGAAAATATGTTACTACCGATGCTATCCTTATTGTGTATGGAGGCATACTATCTCTAGATAAATCGAAATAATTACCTATACCAACTACGGCAATAATTAGCAAAGCTATTATGGCTATACGGTTGTTGTTAAGTGTTATTTTAGTTAAATTCATAGGAGTTGTTCTGAGATTAGAATAAAAACTTAGTACGATTAATTATCTAGCAGTCTTACTTTTCTGCCATCATACATAAAACTTAACCCAGCAGTTATAATTTTTTCATTATTATCTAAACCATTTACTACTTCATATCCATTAGATGTTAACCTTCCCAGAGTTATATTTTTTCTTGTGGCAATGTAATATTCTTTATCATTGCTATTTTTTAATATGTACACAAAATCTCCTGCTTCGTCATGAGATACTGCATCAACAGGAATAATTATATATTTTTCAGCATTCAAATCTTTTTCGAAAGTCAATTTGATATTGCATGCCATACCAGGTAAAATTTCATTGTTAGTATTTGATAAGCTAATGATTAGAGGGAAAGTAGAAGCCCCACCGGTACTTTGGCCAATTTCTGAAATAGTTCCTTTGAATGTTTTATTGGGAATTGATGTGAAACTTATTTTTGCAACCTGACCAATAATTACTCTTTTTATAACATTCTCAGGAACCTGAGTTTTTATTTCGATATTTCCATTTGATGAGAAAATTAATATTGGCTTTCCAGATCCTACCATTTCGTTTTCTTTCGCTAATATTTTAGAGATAGAGCCTAAAAAAGGAGCTATTAATTTTGTATAATCTAACTGATTTTTAGCTGCTTTCAATTGAGACTCCGCTGTTTTAAGAACAGTCTTTGCTGACTCATACTGTGCCTTTGCTTTTTCAAAATCACTTAATGAGGCATTATTACTTGCAAATAATTTTTCAATTCGGTTGAAACTAGATTTTGCATTCTCCATTTGTATTTGAGCATTTTTTTTCGAAGCTGCAGCTTTTTGATAATTAATTTTATAATCATCGCTATTTAAATGGGCAATAATGTTGCCTTCCTTTATTGGTACACCTAGTTTGAAGTGTATTTTTTCTAGAGTACCACCAACCTTAAAACTTAAATTAGCTTCGTTTTCGGCTTGAGAAATTCCTGCAAAATTTCTAGTTCCAGAAGCACTAGTTTGATCTATTGTTTGGTAAAATACAGGGCGGACTGATTCTTTTTTATCAACATTGTTTTTGCATCCAACAAGTAGTAACGGTATGATAAATATTGTAAGTAATTTCATGTTTTATTTTTTTAATAAATAACTATGTAATCTGTTTATGTAGTTTTCTTTTTCCTCGTTAGTACTTAGAAAAGTAAATTTACCCTGATACCTTTCTACAAGTATATAGTCTAAAACGTATTGGTAATAAGAAATATTAGCCATATGTTTTGTTCTTATCATTACATTCTGAGCATCAATTAATTTTATTAAATCTACAGCTCCCTGAAAGTATGCATCTTGTATCATTTTGAAATTAGCTTTGGCTGCCTCAGCGGCATTTTTAGACAGTTCTAATTCTAAACTAGATGTTCTTAATTTTTGAATATTGGCTCTTATACCTGTTTCTAGTTTATTATACAACTCTTCTTTTTGATAGTTGATTTTATCTAACTCAATCAGTGTTTTTTTAGCTTCGGTTGATGATTTGCCTCCCTGGAAAAGAGGTATTTTTAAACTCACACCATAGTTGAAAGTCATATCGTCGGGTGGTGGAGGAACAGGCATCCCTACCGGTTGAATAGTTCCGTTTCTAATAAATGCTTGATCGGCTCCTCCAAATGCTGCAACCTCTGGCATAAACCATTGTTTTTTGTATAACCTACCTTTTCTCTCTATCATTTCTGACATGGATTCTAGTTGTTGTATTTCTGGAGAATTATTCAACATTTCTTGTATAACAAAACTCGCATAACGATCGGTTAGTATTGGGTTTTCGAAAATACTTTTCAGTAAATCCTGGTCAACAAAAATAGCTTCGTCTATGCTGCTTGAATCTGTTAAATTAATGGTGTTATTTATATCTCTATTTAACAATTGGTTTATTTCAAACATATTACTTCTATATGAAGTATATGCATCATTAAACATCATCTTATTCATATTTAGTTCACTAACCCAACGATTAACATCTGAAAATCCAGTTTGTCCAACCTCTTCTTTAGATTTAGCCATTTGCAGGTTTTTAGTGGTGGTATTTACATTTTCATTCTGAATAAGTAAATTACTTTTAGAAAAAAGTAAGCCTATATAAGCCATTGAAGTTTCTGCTACTATGTCCAATATTGCTTGCTCGTTGAAATGCTGTTTGCTTTCTGCCATCAACTTACTAATTGCAATGTTTGCAAAAACAGATTCAGAATATATCACTTGTTTTAT
>JAMONB010000443.1 GCA_027066745.1 Flavobacteriaceae bacterium | reverse complement strand
ATAAAAACAAAATATGTTAGAAACTATACAACAATGGACAAATAGTGTCATTGAAACACAATTAAATTCACCACTTTTTTTTGTAGCTATTTTGCTTTTAGGGTTTATTGCAGCAATTGGCTCTTGTTGCAACTTAGGAGTAATTGGGGCAGTAACAAGTTATGCAGGAACTCAAACAAAAAAAGAGAATAAGAAATCCTTTTTGAGTACAGGGTTTTCATTTTTAATCGGCAATGTAATTTCTTTATCTCTAGTTGGTGCATTAACAGGTTTTATAAGTCAAACTGTCGGAAAAACTGTTGGTGAATATTGGACGTTAATTGCAGGCGTTGTTGTTATTTATTTCGGATTGTCTAGTCTTGAATTATTACCGTTTAGTTTTAAAGTAGGAGATAAATTAACATCAAAACTATCTAAACTTACCAATAAAGGTTTTGTTTTTGGTTTGGCTTTGGGTGGTTTTGCAACCGCCTGTTCTGCCTGTTGCAATCCTATTTTTCCAATTATTTTAGGTGCATCTTATTTGCAAGGAGAACTATTTTGGAGTTGGTTTACTTTATTTGTTTTTGCAATTGGTTATAGTCTTCCTTTAGGTGGAATATTAGTTGGTTTAGGTCTTGGTTTTAATAAATTTTCAGATACATTATTGAAAAATAAGAAAATAATAAGTACGATATCTGGAGTTTTATTAATTCTAATCGGTTTTGGTTTGTTGTTAGGTTGGATTTAGTTTTAATTTGCTCTAACATAAATAATACCAATTTAAATTTCTGAATAAGGTCAATTTAAAACTCTTTTTTTGGGTTTTAAAAATGCATACCTAAAGAATGTTTTTTTACTTTTTTGAAAGTATTTTTCCATCATTTCCAACAACAAAAATTATTCCATTTGGAGTTTTCGAAATTGAAGAAAATATCGTGGAGCTGTTTTTGTAATCAGAAATCCAATCAATTCCACCATTTATTGTTTTATAAATTTCATTGTATGCTACAGCGTACCCTTCCTTTTTATCTAAAAAGATCATGTCATAAAAAATGACAGGTGGCTTACTAATTATTTTCCAAATTTCACCACCATTTTCAGTTTTTGAAATTTGATGCTTATAATTTGAAATATAGCCTATTTGATTGTCTAAAAAATACATTGAGGTAATCTCAGATGTTTGGATGTTTATTTGAGTCCAATGATTTCCTCCATCAATAGTTTTATGTATTTCTCCAGTAGAATTACCATCATAAGTTCTACCGCCAGAAATAAAACCAAAATTATCAGAAACAAATTGCATTTTTTTTGAGAACCCAGCGTTGTTATAAACTATATTCCATTGATGCCCTCCATTATTAGTTTTTAGAATTAGCCCTCCTTTAGAGACAATACCATTATTTGAATTGAAAAAATGAATGTCAAAAATTGTTCCTGCATAATCACTTAAACCTCCAAGTTCATTAAAAGAACTGCCATTATTACTAGTTTTATAGAGCCCGATTCTAGAAGTGAAAAATTCATTTTTATTTAGAATAAAAGTTTTTACAAATGAGTGGTTAATACCAACATTAAGCGTTTGCCAATTTTGCCCACCATTCTCTGTTTTTAAGAGTGTACCGAAAGCTCCAGAAATGACACCGAAATTATCATTAAGAAATTCAACATCTGTCAGAATATTTGAAGTGGGACTTTTTATTTCTACCCACTCTTTAGTATATTCAATATCTGAGTCATTAGAGCATCCAGCTAAAAATAATAAAAAACTAATAATAAGTGGTGTTTTCATTGGTGAGTACTTTTCTTATAGATACATTTTAAAAGTCAAGGTTGCGTTAAATTTATAGAATTAAAAGTTATGTGTGTTTTATCAATTTTGGTTCCAAATTATTGTTATACCTCATTATGAAAATTGCAGATAATGCACTGATTCCAATTATAGACAATATGTAATTCAAGTTAATTTCTTTTAGGAGTCCACTTTGAAAGATGTTAAAAAAGGAGTGAAATAATGCAGCCATTATAAGTGATTTTGATCTGTCAGCCATAAAGCCTATTCCATAACTTCCAGCAAATAAAGTTATAAAAAACATTAAATTATTTAATGACAATTCAAAATTGAGATGCCATACAAACCATAGAATTGTTATGATTAAATATTTATAAACTTTTTTTAAATCACTTAATTCGGACTGTAGATACCCTCTCCATCCATACTCTTCAAATAAAGCATATAATATAAGAATTCCAATAATTTTTGGAGCATTAAAATAGGGTGTGCCAGTTTCTAATATTCCTACTAATGAAAAAAGAAACATTGGTATTGTTATAATGGCTACTGTTTTCCATAAACCAAGACTAAAAAGAGTTAAAAAATTTGGTCTTTTAAAAAATTTAACAACTATTAATCCACCAAGAAGAGGACCAATTCCTAAAAATAATATTTTTAGATATGGATTCAAATCTAAAAGAAAACTTGGTTTTATTACGTCTATATAATACCTTAAAGAAATTGCGATAGTGAAAAATACGGCTATTGATCCTATTTTTTTTGATTGATTGTTCATTGTTGTTATTTTAAATAATTTGCTATTACAAAGCAATCATTTTTTGTTTTATAACTAAAATAAGATCTTCTGAATTGTAGTTTTTTGATGTTGAATTGTTAGAATAAATTGGTATTACAATCAGTTTAGCTAATATAGACTTCAACTTATTTTCATGTAAGTTTTTACCCATAATTTTCTAATTAGCATCAATAAGAAAATTCATAGATGTAACAGTAGTTGTATAGTCAAAACGATATTGGTTTTAAAGGTTTCAAATGAAGAAATACTGGTCTAGATTTTATGGTCTTTTTCAATAGCTTTTATCCTCTTTTTTCTATCTAAGTCGGATACATCATAGATTTCAATTGCTATCGTAATGTTAAAAAAAAGGATAGATTTTAGTTGTATTCGTTTATCGTTTGGTTATGTTTAGTGCTGGTTAAAAATACAATAATTTTCGGGTTTAGCACTTAGCGAAATTTTTAATTTTATCTTTCCGATTTTAACGCAAAATTGAAAATTTTGCGGACTTTATAAATATGCTTAAACTTTAGTTAAGCACTGACCTTAAGCATTAAATATAGCCGTTGTTACCCTTTGTTTTTCTAACTTGCTAAGTTGTAATTATTGACAAGTACAGATGCTGAGATATGAAGAATTTTTTCCAATTCCCTTATCATTTCAACAGTCAGTTTTTTCTTTTTATTCAAAATTTCCGAAACTCTACTTTTCCCACCAATTACTCCAACTAAATCTTTTTGTTTAAGGTTCATTTCTTCCATTCGAATTTTTATTGCTTCAATTGGATCTGGAGCATCAATTGGATAATGTTTATTTTCATAATTATCAATTAACATTGATAAAATTTCCGCTTCATCTCCTTCTTTTGAATTTGAATTTGCATCAAAAATTACTTCAAGTCTTTCAAGAGATTTTTCGTAATCCTTTTTCGTTTTGATAGGTTTGATTTCCATAATTTTTTGTTTTATATTGTGTCAGCATTGATTTTGTCATATTCAGCGTGTGTTCCGATAAATCGGATAAATGCCCATTGTCTGACATAGTTAAATTTAACAATAAGTCTATATGAATTTCCTTTGATATTGAAGATAACTCTACTCTCTTTTAAAATACTTGCATTGATATAAGTCTTTTTTATATCATTCGGAGAGTTCCAATTTGAGTTTTTAGCAGTTTCATACCAAGTTTTCAGATATTGCTCCGAGTCTGCGTGTTTCTCCCAAAATTCCCGTAAAGTTCTTTTCGCTATTATTCGCTTCATATTTTCTTATCTGATGCAAAGATAATACTTTTGTTCTCAAAATAAGAACTTTTGATGTTTTTTTTAATAAAGGGTAACATTTGGCTAAAATGAGTTTCAATTCATGTTTAGCGACTGATAAACGAAGTTAGGCTTTATTACTGAGAAAGTCAAGTAAAAATTACTTGGTTTTCATCACAGTTCTTTGTTACCTGCTGGCTTTTTTCCGATGATGTATAAATAATCTCCAAAGTCATTTTCATACGATTTAATAATTTCATTGATTTTTCCACTGTCAATATCTTTTCTTAAATCAGATAGCCCTTTTTCAACTTCTTTTCGATTTGACAAAGAAGAAAACGAAGAAATGCCGTGTCTAATTTGGTCATCAAAATAGAATTCAGGATTTTGCTTTCCACAATATAGAAACTGGTCTTGTAAATCAGATTTGATAAAATACTTATCTGTTTCTAAAAATTCAATTCCGCTATTTTTCATTGCCGTTTTGATCTTTTCCAAAGTTGGCATTTGAATTGTTGAGTTAGATAGCATCTTTGGGAAATAATGATTTAACCAATAGCCTTTCATTTGTTTTGGTGTTGATGTGAAAATGACAATTCTACCATTTGGTTTTAAAACTTTGTTGAGTTCTAAAAATCCAATTTTCAAATCAATCCAATGATGTATTGTTAAAGATCCAATTATTCCATTCACAAATTTTTTTGGAAGTCCTATGTTTTCTGCTGAACCAATTTTCCAATCAATTTCGTTATTCTTGAGTTTTGCTTTTTCTAACATTTGTTTGGATGGATCAATACCAATAAATTGAAATCCTTTTTTCTGAAGTTCGTTGGTATAGTTTCCTGTTCCGCAACCAATGTCTAAATATTTTCCGTTTATGGTTGGTTTTAAATGATGAAGTAATTGTTCCGTTAGGTATTTATCTGCTTTCCTTGTCAAATTGTAGTCAGTTCCTATTTTGTCATATTTCACTTCCATCTGAGTGATTTTTTTCTCTTGTTACTAAAATTGTTGGCAACTGGCTTT
>JAMONB010000442.1 GCA_027066745.1 Flavobacteriaceae bacterium | reverse complement strand
AGGATTTGAAGCAAAACCAACATTTCTATTCAATTCTAATTGCTTTTCTTTTACATAAGGAATTACCTTTTTAGACACAGTTGAAGGTGGTACTGTTGATTTGGTGATGATTACTTTAAATTTATCATCATCAACAGCTAATATCTGATCAATAGCTGCCAAAATATATTTTAAATCTGCACTTCCATCTGGTGCAGATGGCGTACCTACACATATAAAAATAGCTTTACTGTTTTTTATTGCTTCTTCAAAAGAAGTGTCTAAAAAAAATGACTTCTCTAAAGTTTCTTGTAAAACTTCTTTTAAATGAGGTTCATAAAAAGGGATTTCATGATTTTTAAGCATATCAAGTCTTTCAGTATTGATATCAAAACCATAAGTTTTAAATCCTTTTTTAGCAAAACCTAAACCTGTAGTTAAACCTACAAAGCCAAGACCTAAAATTGTAATCATAATAATTTTCCGTTATTAATTTTCAAAAACTGTAAATATCGACCTATTCCTTCATCAACAAGTATTGACGGATTGTAATCTAAAATTCGTTGGGCTTTATCTATTTTCGGACATCTCCTATTCGGATTATCTGTCATATATTCTTTATCTTCAGGAACTTCAAAAACTACACTTCCATTATAATCATAAATTTCTTTAGCATTTTTTGAAAATAATTCAGCAAATTCTGCTACTGAAACTTCTGGTTTTGCAATACCGATGTTAAACACATCAAGCTTACCATGTAATAACACTTTTAAATAGCCTGTAATTGCATCTGAAATATAGCAAAAAGTCCGTGTTGGTTTGCCATCAGAATACATAATTAAATCTCTATCTTCATGAACTGCCTTTGCAAAATCAGCTGGTAATCTTTTATCATTAATATTCATACCTGGACCATAATTGTTAAATGGTCTAGCGATAGAAACTGGTATATTGTACTTTTCATTGTACACATAACACAAGGTTTCTCCAAATCTTTTAGCTTCATCATAACAAGCTCTTGGTCCCATTGTTGCTACATTACCTCTATACTCTTCATCTGTTGGTATAAACTCTGGAAAAGGATCTCCATAAATTTCACTACTAGAAAAGAATAAAAGCCCATCAATAGATTTCGTTTTATAATAATCTAAAATTCTTCTTAAACCAGTAATATTGGCATCAATAGTTTCTTCAGGATATATTCTATAAAATATTGGTGATGCAATTGATGCACCGTGTATAATTAAATTTGCTTCTTCGGCACCTTCAATTTTTGAAATGTCATCAGTAATAACATTGAATTCTTTTAAAAGAACTTTCTCGTTATTTTTTTCTAAAGTCTCTAACCAATCACGTGTACCTGTTAAAAAATTATCTAATCCAATAATTTTTTTAATTTGGAGTTCATCAGCATAATGTGACAAAAAATGCATGAAATAATAGCCTAAAAAACCTCCACATCCTGTAATTATAATGGTTGAACCTTTAAATTTATTTTTTTCCTCTTGAGATAACTTTCCTAATATATAGGACATATCCTCTAATACTATTTTATTTTGCATTGAGTTAATTTTATCAATTTATAATTACCAATTTTTCCAAGCGGGATTTCCTTCATCCCATATTTCTTCTAAAACTGTTTTATCTCTTAATGAGTCCATACTTTGCCAATAGCCATCATGCTTATGAGCTGATAATTGATTTTCTTTAGCTAAATTCTCCATCGGGTCTCTTTCCCATATGGTAGCATCGTTTTCAATATAATCAAATATTTCAGGTTCTAAGACAAAAAATCCTCCATTAATCCATGCTGTTTTAGTTGTACCTCCTTTGGGCTTCTCTCTAAAGCTTGAAATGGTATTATTATCTTCTTCTAAATTAAAAGCTCCATAGCGTCCTGGTTGTTGAACTGCTGTTAAAGTTGCATAATTATTTTGACTCTTATGAAACTTCAATAGTTCATCAAAATTCACATCACTAACACCGTCTCCATACGTTAAAAAGAAAGATTCATCACCAATATATTTTTTTACTCTTTTAATTCTACCACCAGTCATTGTATTCTCACCAGTATCTATTAAAGTTATTTTCCAAGGCTCAACACTATTATTTATGATTTCAGTGGTGTTATTTTTTAAATCAATAACAATATCCGAAGAGTGTAAATAGTAATTTGAAAAATATTCTTTAATCATATGACCTTTATATCCACAGCAAATAATAAAATCATTATGCCCATAAGAAGAATACATTTTCATAATATGCCATAATATAGGCTTACCTCCTATTTCGACTAAAGGTTTTGGTCTAACTCCAGTTTCTTCACTTAAACGTGTTCCGAAACCACCTGCAAGAATTACTGTTTTCATACTATTTTTATTTATTGTTTTTTTCTAGTTTTCGAAGTACATTTTTACCTGCATTCATACCACTTCTAAATGATTGATCTGTCCAAATATAAGCCCATTCTCCGTATCTTCCACAATACTCAACATCAATTTCATCTAAATAATCATGGACAATTTTCGTATTCTTTTTTGTGTCTAAATCAAAAATTACATTTGCATATTCTATATGCCTTGTTTCTTTATACAGAATTTTATCATCTTCTTTAATCAATCCACATCTTTTTAAATCTGCAATTGTTCTATCAACAAATTCTTCTGGCTTTTGCTCTAAAGGTTTGTATTTGTCAGAAAAATAAATTTCTGCCTGTATACTCCCACAACCTTCAGGGACATTATTAGGTGATTGTACGTGAGGAAAATTTAATCTTGTAAAAATGATATCTTCATCGTAAAAATAGGTCCAAACAGCATCTAAAATATCTGCTCTATCAATACCTATATTTACCAACACACAATTAGAGCATGTTAGTTCTTGCGAAGCTCTCAGCACGTTATTTGGCACTCCTTTTATCATTGGAATTATTACAGGTAATGGCAATGATGAAATTAAATATTCATAGTCAACTACATTGCCACCTTCAAAAGTCACCTTTTTATCATTTGGGTCAATAGCTACAACTTTACTCTTTAAGGATATATTTGATTTTTGTTTAAACTTTTGTAAAAAGCTGACATAGCCACCTTTTTCGGGGTATCTAAAATCACTAATATAATGTACGTCTGGACTTTTAGGGCTAACAGCTCCATAAACGATTTCTTTCATTTTTGGCTGATACAATCTCGGCCCTAACCATTCAATTGACATTTTATCTGCGTGTACTGTATGGAATTTTATACCATATTTCATTGGGAAAGTTTCTGCAAACGTCTCACCAAAACTTGCATACAACCATTCTTTAAATGTCTTTATTTTACTTTTGTCAGTATTTTTTTTACTCGCTTCAATAAACTCAATGATAATGGTTGTAACCAAGTCAGGTGGTAGTCCATGAAGGTTAACTTGAGCAGGATGCTTTATCCAATGACCTTGCCAATAATTATTAACTCCTGCTTTTATTTCTAAAAACTTTCCATCAACACCATCGGCAAGAAGTGCTTTAATGGTATCATCTTTTGAAAATGAAATATGCGGACCTATATCAAAAGTCCAATTATTTTGAGTAAACGAAGCTGTTTGACCTCCGAAATAGGATTGTTTATCAAAAATTTTTGATTCAAATCCATTTTCTCTTAATTGATGAGCAGCACCCAATCCTGACATTCCACATCCAAGAATAACAATCTCTTTTTCCTTCATTTCTATTGTTTATAAAAATTTATTGTCTTTTGAACAGCTATATCTATATCAAATTGTTTTTTCCAATTTGTTTTATTTTTAAGTATTTCAATATTCCCTTGTACATGACTGGGACTATTTTCTGGTCTTTCTCTTACACCAAATTTAATAAGATGTTCTTTATCAAAAGCTTTTGCAAATTTAAGAATCAACTCTTTAAGTTTTATGGTTTTACCAGAAGAAATATTTACTGCACCTACATAAGTACTTTCAACTAAAGAAACTAATGCTAAAGCAACATCTTCTACATATAGATAATCATATTCTTGATTTCCATCAGTTGTTTCAACAAGTTTATCATTGATTAAACTTGAAATAACATAAGGTACTAAACTTGCTGATTTTTGACCTGGACCAAATGTAAAGAAAATTCTACCCCAGGCGAAATCAATTCCGTCATCTTTCTGTAGCGATTTTAAATATTGATATAAATTATTTTTATTTTTACCATATTCATTGTTTGAGTTTAAAGGTGTTCCTTCTTCTGAAATCACATGACCAATACTTAAATCATATTCAAAGCACGAACCTGACACAACTAATCTTTTACCTCCGTTTTGATAAAAATAGTTTACTAATTTCTTACTTAAATTAAACCATTTTTCATTTTCATTTGAACCAAAACTCAAACCGCTTTCTACTTTCCATGCTAAATGTAAAAAATAAGTTGGTTTAATTTCTTTAAAAATATTTTCAATTTTGTCTAAATCAAACAAATCAATTTCATACCAATAAACATTGTCAACTTTATTTTCTACTGAACTTCTACATACAGCATGCACTTGATACCCTCTCTCTATCAATATATTGATACAGTGATTACCTATAAAACCAGAAGCTCCAGTTACTACTATTTTTTTCATTTGGTTACTTATAATTTAAAAAGAAGTGATTAGCTTTTATGGCTTCGCCATTCTCTGTCCCAACAATTAGACAAAGTTATATCATAGACATAAAATAGTAAACGTTTATATTAATTTTGTTTTTAAAGCAAAATCAATTTATAATTAAAACAATTAACGTTTAAAACTTATTTTAATTATAGTAAGATCCCTTTATATTTTAAAAGGTATACAAGAAGTTAAATTCAAGTTTATGAAATTAATAATGAACTCATTAATATAGTTGAAAGTTGTTGGCAGATTATTGTTTTCTTCC
>JAMONB010000441.1 GCA_027066745.1 Flavobacteriaceae bacterium | reverse complement strand
TAACAAACTCGCTTGATTATTTTTGAGTGAATAAAGTTTTTTTAATGTTTTTTCAACATGGAATTTTAAGGAAAAGCAAAGCTACTCCGATATTTTCTACTGAAAATCATCTTATTTCAGCGAGATGGTTTTTTATTAGTTACAATTATTATGATAAGGTATTTAGTCCATAAAACAATTAACTTATTAAAACTGATAGTAGTTGGGGTATGCTAAAGGGAATATATTTGTTACATAGTAATGATTTTTATCAATTTCACTGATTTTTTACGAAAACGATTGATTGATTTACGGCTCTTTGAAAATCTGAAGGAAGTCTTTTTTCTAAATATGGATGTACACTGCCAAATGTATGATTTGCATTTTTTAAAGGAAATAATGTGCTTTTTGAGCTCCAAGAATGCAAATTTTCTGCTTCAATAAATGGTACCGTGGTATCATCTGTTCCATGTATAATTAAATGTGGAATTGTTAATTTTTTTGCAGCTGTTTCTATATGTAATCGTTCTTTATTGATTATAAAATCCTCATAAAACTGGTAATAATGGGGCATTTGTTGTTTGGTTCTTGTGTTTTCAATATAAGAAACTCCATTTTTCTTCCAAGTCTCTAAGATTTCTCCTTTAGGGAACCTACTTCCAAAATCAGAAACTCCTGCCCAAGTAATTAATTGGGTTATACGCTTGTCTTCATTAGCCTTTAAGGTAATAATACCGCCACCTCTTGAATGTCCAATTAAGATAATATTTGTAGTGTCAATATCGTTTTTTACAGATGAATCATCAAGAATCCAATCTATAACCGATTGTAAATCATCGAGTTCTTTAGTGAAATTGTTTTCTCCAAAAGCATCTAAATCAGAAAAATCAATAGGGTTATCTATTGTACCTCCATTGTATGAAAAGTTAAACTTAACAAATAAAAAGTTTTGCTCTGCAAATTGTTCAGCAATGAGGTTCCAACACCCCCAATCTTTAAAGCCTTTATAACCGTGTGCAAAAATAACAATAGGTTTAGCTTTTTGAGTTTGTTTGTAAAACAAATCTATTAATATAGATTTGTTGTGTTTACCTTCTATAATTCTATTTTTTATAATTTTCATCTTGTAAAAGGAGTTTCTTTTTCTTTAATAGGGATATTGACATTAAAAATTTCTAAAATCAATTGTTCTAATTCATTAGTAAAATTAAGAAGATCTTCTTTAGACGTCACTTTGTTATTTACTTTTAAGAATCCTGATTTTAAATTTTTAAATGAAATAATCCCACTTTCTAAAGGGTGAATATCTAAATCGATATAATTAGATTTTGTATAAAGCAAGGCATAAAAAAGGACTTGAAAGCTTTTGTTATACTTTTTATAATCGGTTGTTAATTGACTCCAATCTTTAATATTGAGGTCTTTTTGTATTACTTTTCCCGTTTTATAATCAATGATTCTTGTAATACCATTCAATTCATCTATTCTATCAGCTTCACCAATAAAACGGATAGGAAAATCTAACCCTTCTATTTTTAATGTAATTTCTAACGATTGTTCTAAAGCTATTATTTTTAATTGATGCCCTTGTTCTATAAGATTTAGTTCTTGGTTTAAAAAATTAGAAACAAATTGTTGAGCAACATTATAGACCAATAAATTTTTACCTGTAGAAATATTACCATTTTTAAACTCTATTTCAAACCACTTCTTAACTTCTGTTGAAATTGCACCTTTCATCTCAGTTAACATATCTTTTGTAATATGTTTACCAATATAAGGTTTGTAAAAAACCTCTAAAGTTTTATGAATAATTGTTCCTAGAGTATTCGCAGCAATGTTTTCTTCAACTTTTTCGATTTCTTTTATTCTAATTACTTTTTGCTTATAAAACTCTAAAGGATTCAAAATATAGTTGTTCAATGTAGAAGCAGAAAAGCCTTTTTTAGCTAATAATTTAAGTTCTTTAGCTACAATTTCATTCTTTGAAATTTCTTTTAATTCAGTATTTGTTTTTTGTACAGTTGGACTTACCACAAATCTTTTCACTTCACTTTCTTTAAAAATCTCTAACTGTGTTAAGAATCGACTTTGTTCACCAGAACCATAACTATCAGATTCAGTGTTGTATAGTAAATAAATGTTTTCTGCCCGTTGTAACAATCGGAAAAAATGGTAGGAAAAAATGGCATCTTTTTCTTGATAAGTTGGTAGGCCAATTTCTCTTTTTATATCATAAGGAATAAAAGAATTGTCAGATTTGCCTGAAGGCAATACACCTTCATTTACCGAAGTAATAATCAAATTTTTAAAATCTAATACTCTAGTTTCAAGTACGCCCATAATTTGCAGACCAGATAAAGGTTCTCCTTTAAAGGATAATTTTTCGTTTTTTATTAAATTTAAATAAAATTGATAAAGAGTTTTAATATCTTTTAGATAGCCAAATTGATTATTTAGGTTAGATAGTTGCTGAAAGATGGTATAAAAACGATAGAGGTATTCTTTTTCAAGCTGGTTTTGTTCCGTTTTTTCTAGAATTAAATCAATAAACTGAAGGCAATTATCAATAGCCGTATTGGCATTATTTTGCCAATTATCAAATAAGAAAGTAATGAGTTTTAACTCTGAATCAAAGTTGGTTATTTTTAGAAGACTTGACTTGGTGAGATAGGTGTAATTATTTGAAGCGATTCTATAGATTAAATCATCAATTGTTGCACTATTTTTAAAAATAGATTTTAATAAAAAATGATTGAGTATAGCTAAAACTTCTTTATAATAAAAAGCATCTTTTTTATTGTGGATATGTAATTTGAATAGTTGTTCAAATAGATTTGATAGCGGAATGTTCTTAAGGTCATACCCCATAGTAATATTAACATTTTCAACACTTTTTGGTAAAGAATTTAAAGATGCTGTTAATAATGATTCGTCAGCGAGAATTAATGCTGTATCAGTAAAATTTTCAGTTGAACTTTTAATTTGACTTAGAATTTCTCCTGCATATTTAACTTGAGAAATGTCTTTAGGAGTGCCTATAATTTCAATATTTTTTTTTGAAGAAAAATTATCACTTATCCATTTAAAAGGATGATTATTGAAATAATTCCATTTTTTTTCATACCTTTTAACGAAGGTTGAAGCACTATGATTGTTCTTGTAGAAATATTTGTCCACATCCCAATAGATAGTTGCTAAGCCACTATCTAACAGTTTCTCAAATAAGGTTTCTTCAGACTTGTTTAAAGCATTAAAACCAACTAGAATAATCTTCTTATTTGTATTGTTGATGTATTGTTGAATGTTCTTTGTAGCTTCTCGATATTGTAATCCCTGATAACCAACTTTTGCTTTTAGTAAATGTGAATATAGAGATTCATAATAGTTTTCAAATTTTTCATAAAATCGAATTTGATTTGAAATTAAATCGGTTTTTTGCTCACCTTTTAGTAATTCCTCTAACCTTTTTATATCAGTTAAGTATGAGAAAATATATTTAGGATCAATTAAATGTCTATCAATTTCATTAAAATCTTGTAATAGTAGAGGAGCCCATTTAGAAAAATTATCAAAAGTTTCAATTTTATCTTTTTCAGTTGAATTTTGATAGATGGTATAGAATTCAAAAATCAGTGTAATAGTATCTATTGAATTGATCGTAGATAGATCTTCAATAAAATCTTCAATGCTTATGATTTCAGGAAGAATTGTCGTTTGATCTAATGAAGACTTAATTACTCTTTTTAAGAAAATACCTGATCGTTTACTGGGTAAAATAAAGGTAAGGTCAGAAATACTTTCAAAATTAGAGAGTACATCTTTAACAACATGATTTAAAAAACTCTGCATAAGGCAAAGTTACAAATAAAAAAAGCCACGCTATAAGCGTGGCTTTTAAAAAATTAATGATTTTTTATATTATTTAACTAAGTTGATTTCAACTCTTCTGTTCTTAGCTCTACCTTTACTTGTTTTATTACTAGCAATAGGATTGTCTTCACCAAAACCTTTAGAACCTAATCTATTAGATGCAATACCTTTACTTACTAAGTAATCTAATACTGCTTTAGCTCTTTTTTCAGATAATGTTTGGTTTAATTTACTAGGACCTTGACTGTCAGTATGACCGTCTATACTGAAATTAGAATCTTTAAATTCTTTGATGATGTCAGAAATTAAATCTAATTTTTCAGAAACACCTACTCTAAATGTAGTTTTACCACTATTAAAATAAATAGCTTTTGCAAATTTATCCAATTTAGCTTTAGCTTCTTCAGTAATAACTTTTTCTGGACAACCTTGGTTAGAAGGAGGGCCAACTTCATTTACACAATTATCATCTTTATCAAATACACCGTCACCGTCAGTATCTGGCCAAGGACAACCTTTATTTTCAGCAGGACCAGCAACATCTTTACATTCATCATCTTTGTCATATACACCATCACCGTCAGCATCAGGACAGCCATTGTTAGCAGCTGTACCAGCATCGTTTGGACATTGATCATCTTTATCAGCAACACCATCGCCATCAGCATCAGGACAACCATTTAAAGCAGCTAAACCAGCAACATCTGGACATGCATCTTCAGAATCTTTGATGCCATCACCATCAGTATCAGGACAACCATTGAAAGCTTCAAGACCAAATACTTCAGGACATTCATCATCTTTATCATAAACACCATCATTATCAGTGTCTTTACCTCCAAATTTAATAATTAAACCAGCGGCATGTTGAAAATGAGGCATTACGTTGTTTTCGTCAAATGAGTGTTTGTAAACAGATTGAAGGTTTAAACCGATAAAGTCATTAAACCAAAAATTAATACCTGCACCACCATTAGCGGTACCCGCACTATTGTCATCAATAAAATTATAACCACCACCAATAGATAAATAAGGGTCAAACCACTTTTTATTTTTTAAAAGAGCATATCGAATATCTAAATCTATACCAACGTAAGATAAATCATTCCCAGGATTGTCTCCAATATTTTCAATCTTGTTTAATGAACCCGCCAAACCTAAAGAAAAACCTTTATCCAGGTATTTACCAACTCTAATTCTAGAAATTGAAGGAATCATATTGTAGTGATCACCAACATTTACAAATTCATCAAACCAATTTCCCATGCCAGCTTGATTTGTTGGGTAAAAATCTACTGCATTTAAACCAAAGTCAACAGACCAAGGATTATTTTCGTCTTGTGCATTCATGCTAAATCCAGCAAAAAGTACTAAAACGATCAAAACTTTTTTTAGATGTTTCATTTTAATTAATTTAAATTATAGTTTCTGTTTTATTTAAGAACAAATATACAAATTCTTATATTAACTAGAACTTTGTATCCCTTTTAATATTGTAAAGTAACCCTTTTTAATAAAAAAGGGCTCTATTGTCTTTAATGTCAGTTATTTTTTTCAAAGCATTATAAACTCTTGAACCTTTAGACTTATTTAAATTCCAAACAGTATTTTTAGAACTTGTATAATTCTCTAAGGGTTTTGGGCTATCTTTTTTTATGATTTTAACAGAAAAAACGCCATTGGTAGAATTAACTCCTTTATATAGTTTTCCTTCGGGCAAAGCAATTAAGGTAGTAATTAGGTCTTCAGACCTTCCAGCACCAGGTAGAATAGGACTTCCTAATGATACAGCTCTTGATGACTGTACGGTTGAATTGAAAAGTTTAGCTATTTCTTGTAGATTATCAGCTTTCATTTTTTCTTTAATTAAATTACTTTTCTTTTCATTAAGTAATTTTGTTTTTATGAGAGATTTTGCAGAACCAAGGTTTAACCCCTTTTCGTTTTTTGTTGTAAGTTTAACAACAGCATAGCCTTTTTCTACATCAAAACGTTTATTTTCATTAAGCTTAGTGTCTTTACTAAAAGCCCAAGTAACTATTTGTCTTTGAGCACCTAAACTAGAAACTCTTTCATCCATAGCTTTTAAGCCAATAACAGGTTGTATTGTTAGCTTTTGATCTTTGGCTAAATCTTCAAAATTTTTCCCTTCAGAAATTTGTGAAGTAAATGTTTCTGCTTTTTGAAAAATAGTATTTTCTGTATCTTCTGATGGGGTTATTTCTCTAGAAAAAGTTGCTAACTTTACATTTTTTTGATAATTTTTTTGTTCTTGAATATCAATAATATGAAAACCAAATTGTGATTTAACAATACCGACATCTCCAACCTTATTTTCAAAAGAGTAATCTCTAAATTCTGGCACCATTCTTTCATAAGTAAACCAATCTAAATCACCTCCTTTAGCTCCACTTCCTTTATCTGATGAAATAGTTTTAGCTAAATCAGCAAATTGTGATTTGTCATTTTTTACAATTGTTAATAGGCTATCTGCCATTTTTTTAGCTTGTTCTTCGGTTTGTGTAACAGAAGGATCATTGGTAGTGCCTAAAAACGGAATTAAAATATGTCTGGCTTTAACAGAATCTGGCATTTGTTTTACAGCAACCAGTTTAGTTAATTTGAAATAATTAGCTTCTTTATATGGACCGTAAACATCTCCGATATTTAAATTAAAAATAGTATCTGCAATTGTTTTATTAACTTTTGCTTTAGTTATAAAGTTATTATTTAAAGGTGTGTCAGAATGATGATCTCTAAAAAAATCTTCAATGTTTTCGGTGTTTGAAAAACCAACAACTGTCATGTTTGATTTTGCCGCTTTGTTGTATTCTTCTGAGTCAGTAATTAATTTCTGTAAATTAGTTTTAATAACTTGCTCATCTTCTGGTGTTGCTTTAATGTCAAATTTCACAAAACTGATATCTCTTGATGCTTCAGCTTTATAATCATTAGGATGCTTTTTTGCATAAGCTAAAATTTCAGCATCAGTAACAACAACTGTACTGTCAGAAATATAAGTATATGGTACATACACATATTCTAAATCAAGTTTTGTATTGTTGTCAATATAGTGACGTTCCCCTTCTTTTAAAGTAGCACCTAAGCCTGCGGTAATTAAACTATTATATGTTCTTACTTCTAAATTATTCTTAATTCTTTTTTCATAATCAAGCCAGTTTAACCAAGCCAGTCTACTTTGTTCATCATCATTTTTAGCATCTTTTATACTCGCTACAAATTCTTTAAACTTGTCTTCATCAAATAAACCCGCTTCGTTTTTAAATTGCGGACTGTTAGAATATTGATTAACAATCTCATCCCAAACATCTTTTTCTCCTACAGTAATTCCAGATTTTTCTAATTGGGTTTTGTAGATTTTTTCACGTAATAAATTGTTCCAAGCGGCATTCACACTTTGCATTTGACTACCTTTATTTTGATTTTGAGCTTTTACTTGGTCAACTAATTTAATAAATTCTTCTCTACTTATATTTTCTCCATTGACTTCACCAATGGAATTACTTGAACCACCAAAACTACCTCTTGTAAAAACATCTCCTATCACAAAAGAAAACAATGCTAATGCTATAATGATAATTAAAAATAATGAGCGTTCTCTAATTTTACCTAAAATTGCCATTTTTATGTGTTTATAAAATTTATTATTTGATTTTTTATTACTTAAAGCCTTGAATTTAAAAGATTAAACAATCTTTTAAATTCAGTCTGCGAAAATACAATAACCATTCTAATAAAAAAAGGAGATTGCAATTAAATTGAATTCTTAAGAAGCTAATCTTCTTTATGCAAAATTTTAAGATAGATTTCTTCAATTTTAGAAGTTGAGACTTTTAGTATTGTAAATTGAAAATTATCAATAGTTATAACTTCTCCTTGTTGAGGTATGTTTTCTGTTGCGTCTACAATTAGCCCACCAATAGTTTCGTAAGCATCATTTGTAGGAAGAGTTAAGTTGTAGGTTTCATTTACATAATCAACCTCTAAACGAGCAGAAAGCTCAAACTCTCTATCGTTAATCTTTTTTTCTAAGAATTCTAGAGAATCATGTTCGTCTTCAATATCACCAAACAATTCTTCAATAATATCTTCGATAGTAATTAAACCTGATGTACCACCATATTCATCAATAACTATAGAAACGCTTTTTTGTTTTTTTGTAAGTTCATTTAAAACATGATTAATCATCATGGTTTCGGGCACTGTTTTTATAGGTAGTAATATTGAGCGAATGGTTTTCGGATTTTTGAATAATTCAAAAGCATGGATATAACCAATAACATCATCTAAAGAATTTTTATAAACGATTATTTTTGAGAGCCCAGTTTCGATAAATAAATTTTTTAAATTTTTGATAGAGTCGGTAACGTCAATTGCAACAATATCTGTTCTAGGAATCATTGCTTCTCTGGCTCTTACATTATGAAAGTCTAATGCATTTTGAAAAATTTGTATTTCTGAATCTATATCTTCATCAGAAATTTCTAATTGTTCATTAATATAATCGCCCAATTCAGCTTTTGTAAAAGCCAATTGAACTTCATCTTCTTTTGTATTGAAAAACACGCGTAAAACAAAATTAGAAATAAACATAATGAAGTCAGAGATAAAATAAAATATCAAAAAGAAAATATATGCAGGTATGGCAAATATTTTAAGAGCTTCATTAGCAAAAATTCTAAAAATTGCCTTTGGTAAAAATTCAGCAGAAACGAGTATAATTAAGGTAGAAATTAAAGTTTGAACTAATAATATAAAAAAATCATTGGTTAAATAAGGTCTTAAAAAAGGCATTAAAAGCTCCCCCATAAAATAACCATAAACCACTAAAGCTATATTATTACCAACTAACATGGTTGTAATAAATTTTGAGGGTTTTTCAGTTAACTTGGTTATTATTTTAGCTAAAAAGCCCTCTTTTTTCTTTTCTAATTCTATATGCATCTTGTTGGCAGAAACAAAGGCAATCTCCATCCCTGAAAAGAATGCTGAAAGTAGTATTGAAATGATAATAATGATTATATGTATCTCCAAGAGTGTAAATTATTTAAAATCAGTTGATTCCCTTTTGAGGGATGATATTCCTACATCAACCAGCCGAGTAAGCTGACTTGTGTTGAAATAAAATGCTCACTTAATACTTCGTACCCTTCTTGGGCAGAGGTAGTTTATTATAGAAAACAAATTAACAAAAAAAAGATAATATTTTATCCTTCCTTAATATTTTGATTATTTCTAGCTTCAATTTTTTTTCTAAAATTTTTTTTGAAAAAATACATAAAGATTGCTAGTACAGAAAAGGCAATTAAAAAATAGGCATTATTACGTTCTCCATCATTATTAAACCGGTAAACACCATCAATCATTAAAACAATACCAATTACTAAATACCCATATTCAAAAAAGCGTCTTAAATTTTTCATGTATAAATTTTATTTTTTGTTGCTTTCATTAATATAAACTATGCCACTAAAATTTTTCATAGTTACTTTGCTCAGATCTTCATTAGATTCAAAACCTACACCTTTTAAAGTATCTGTTTTTGTAATCAATTTAAAAGGTTTTTCAGTATAAATATAGTGTGTATTTTGATCCCAAAATAATTGTTCTGTAAATAATTTACTTTTTTCTTTATGGTTGGTAATAATAACATTGCCTTTTACTTCAGAAATTTGGGTTTTAGCATAGGTCTTGGTATACTTGGCAGTTAAGGTAACAGAATCACCAAATTTATCATAAGTAGTTATTTCTATACCTTTCGGAAATTCTTGATATGGGTGTTCTGTTCTATTACTGAAGTCATGTAATAATGGTGAAATTAATTTTGTTTTAACATAGCCAGAATCAGTATGGATTAAGTAGACTTTTTTTGCGATGCCAATAGGTAAGTTTTTTTCAGCCAAAAAATCTTGTATTTCTTTAATGTCATTTTCACAAGAAAAAAATAGTGCCACTAAAAAGATAGTAGCACTAATTTTTATTTTGTAAAAAATTGAATTTAACATTAGTCAAATTTACGGTACTGTAACTGTTTCACCAATCCAACAACCAATTTTATGTTTACTTCCAGATTTTACACCCTTAGTAAATAATAATTTTTTAGAAGGGAAATGTGCTGAATAACTTCTAATATATCCGTTAGCTTTTGAAGTTATGCTTGGGTCAACAGCTTTAGCACGTCTTGCTTTATTAACTGCGGCTACATATACCATTCTCTTACTTATTTCATCAGTACCACAACTGTTTGCACTGTTTGCATACATTCGTGCAATTATTAAATAGGCTTTACCCATATTAGGTCTATGTTTTAAAGCTTTTCTTGCATAACTTACTGCACTTGAACCATACATAGTTCTAGCAATTCTATATAAGTAATCTGCCTTTTTGTACGGATCTTCTTCTAAATCTACAGCTTTGTTTCTGTACTCTAAAGCTTTTTTCTTTTCGCCTCTTTTTTCTAAGACACCTGCATAGAAAATATATGCTTTTGGAGAAGGATCAGAATTTACCCAAGCCTCTACCATTTTAGGATACAATGCATCTTCAGTACATTCTTTAGAAAATAATCTAGATACTGCTCTACGCAACCATTTTGTATCTGTTTTGTGTCCTTCAAAACCTTTTTGATATAAAGGAATCAATCGATCACAGGTAGCTACTTCACCTAAAATACCATCAAGCACATTTTCTACTTGACCTAAAGCTGTTAAGTTAATACCATTATTCTTTCTTTTTCTAACTTCTTTTGAAGTCAATGCTTTACCTAAAGAATCTTTAGCGTTAATAGCATCTGTTTGTTTTGTCAGTTTATCTATTTTATTATTTACCCCATCTAAAACATCATCATACGTATCAAATACTTTTTGAACATTACTATCTTTATTTCGATCAGTTATTTCTTGAAAAAACTTCGCTAAATTAACAATACTCATCCCTGTAGGGTCAGCTTTAAAAGCAGCATCAAGTTTTTCAAAAACTTGATCTTTTGTTGCATTTCTGCTTTCTAAAGAAATTGCCCAATCACTATAAACTTTACCTAAATTTTTAGGGTAATGTTGAATACGTTGTGTGTAAATTTCATCAATTAATTTTCCAGCAGCAGCTTTGTCACCAGTTTCATAGTTGTTTTTAGCAATTTTTAAGCCGTCTGTATAAACATATAAGGAAGCCTTAGGGCAATTGTCAAAACACCATCTCCAATTTTCATAAGCACCATCAAAATTCTTAGCTTTTACACTTTCATGAAAAAGGGATAAGTTTTGTTTGCACTTTTCTGGTTCAGCACCATACTTGTCTTGTCCATAAATAGTACTTATTCCTACAAATAGAAATAATACCATCGCTAATTTTGTAATACTTTTCATCATCTTTTGGTTTATTAATTAATCTAAATTTTTTGTTGGCTTTTGTTATTGAATTTTTGGTTTTATAAACCACCGATCATTCAGTGTTAAACCGAGGCGAAAGTTAAAATAATTTTCTTTAATAAGCGAATTATTTATTTCTCCTCGTTTACCCAATTCAAAACCTAGGTTTAAATTAGATAATTTTTTGCCAATCGGTAAACCTACTCCAAAAGATATGCCAAAGTCATTTATCGTTGTGTTATCAACCATCAACCCTGTTTGTTTGTAATTGAAACCAGCTCTATAAGTAATACGTTGCCAGTAGCTTGAAATAGAATTAATTTTTGGGATATAAAAACCTCCCACAGAAATTCTATTTGCTTTTTCATAAGAAACTTTGGTGTTGCTATTTAATACACCATCGGTAAACTCTAAGGGGTCATTAAAACTATACTCAACACCTGCATACCATTTATTTAGTTCACCAACACCAACACTTAAAGCTGTCTTTAAAGGTTTTTTTATAGTATTGTCAAAAGAATTATCAATTAAAGTATCTCTAGGACTTATAATACTAGTATTTGTATTTAGTAAAGAAAATAAAACTTCTCTACCTTTATTTGATAGGTTGTTTTTTAAGTTTGCAAGTATACCCGCTTTTAAAGTAAGTTTGTCAGTAATTTTAGTATTATATTGGATACCAACTTTAGCTGTTAATCCTTTAATAGTTGAGTTTGTTTTGTGCATTGTAGCCAGTTGTACACCATCTCTTCTGTTTAATAATGTGTTTTCAATATTACCAAATACATAAGCTGCTTCTATACCGATACTTATATTTTTTGGTAATTTATAACCCAACCCCAAAAAAACTCGATTTGTACCACCTTCTCCATTAAAATTATTGATTGCAGTTAAATCTCCTTGAGTATTTTTGAATTCTTCTGTTAGAGAATAGCCAACGGTACTATTAGGTTGTATTCCGAAAGAAAATCCTGCACTTTTTCCTAAAGGAACACCTATAGCAAAATAGGATAATGAAGCATTTGAAGCATTGTCAGTATTTTTACCATCATCAATTTGTATGGCTTTGTTTTCTACGGCTAATGTATAGGTTGTAAATCGTAAATGTGCTAAAGAAGCTGGGTTTGTAAAAGAAATTTGATAAGTACTATTAAATGCTGTACCTATTTGTCCCATACTCATTTCTTCAACAGTCTTTAGTGCTGTCTCTTCACCAATACCAAAAAATGAATACGGAGATGTATTATTTTTTTGTGCGAAGTTTTGAATAGATAAAAGGATAAGTGATAATCCTATAAGTTTCTTAATCATCCGTTTAGATTGTGTGTCAAAATACTGTTAAGTCCTTCCAATAAAAAATTTGGAATGGCAAATATGCTACTTTTTAATTTTTTAGCCAAGAAATATGTGTCTCCACCTGTTAAAACTACTGTTAAATTTGAATATTTACTATTATATTGACTAATTACACCGTTAATTTCATGAATTACACCATTTAAAATACCTGAATGGATAGAGCTTTTAGTGTCATTCCCTATCAATTTATAGTTGTCAGGTTCTAAAAGGGGTAAATTAGCAGTAAATTGATATAAAGATTTATATCGCATTGAAACTCCTGGAGAAATAGCTCCTCCTAAATATTCGTTAGAAGTATTGATAAAATCGTAAGTTATACATGTGCCTGCATCAATAATTAAGGTATTTTGATTTAGATATTGACTAGCAGCAGCACTAGCTAAAGCAATTCTGTCAACGCCAAGTGTAGTTGGAGTTTTATAATGGTTTTGAAAAGGAACATTCGTTTTTTGAGTAAGCTCAATATTGAACTCAATAAGCTTAAGGCTTTTTAGCGTAGTTGTATTGATTTTTGTTACTGAAGAGACGATACTATTTTTTAAAGGGTACTTCTTTTGAAGTTTTAGGATGCTTTTATCAATCAAATTTGAGTTTGTTGTGATTTTTTTAAGCATAATTTTTTTTTCAAAAACGGCAATTTTTGTGCTGGTATTACCAATGTCTAGTATTAAATTCATTTAATTTTTTAATAGGCAGTAAAAATACAATACATTTTTATGAATTTGTTTTGAATAGTATAAAATTTAAATTTATATTTGCAACCGCTTAAAAGCAATGGTACCTTAGCTCAGTTGGTAGAGCAATGGACTGAAAATCCATGTGTCCCTGGTTCGATTCCTGGAGGTACCACAAAAACCCGAACAATTTGTTCGGGTTTTTTGATTTCATATATTTGCATTATGCACCATCTATATATACTTTATAGTAATTCTTCAGACAAGTATTATGTGGGAGAGACTAATGATCTAGGCTGAAATCACCTATTAGCTTTCTTTACAATTGCCTTTAATATTTTTTTAGAGTATTTTAAAATTTAAAGCTATAACTTAAAGAAGGCATTATTGGGAAAAGACTTTGTTGTTTTAAGACCAATTCATCATTATTTCTTTCATAGTCATTAAAATTTTCATAATCAAAAAAGTAGTAGTAAGAGTTTTGTCTATTGTATAAATTAAAAACACTAATATTCCATGTTCTAACACCTCGTTTTTTTTGTTTTCTAAAATTTAACCCAATATCTAATCTATGGAAAGCTCTCATTCTGAAATTATTTTTCCCACTATAGATTTCTGCTTCTGATGCAAAATCATGAAAATTAGAATCGTCTAAATGAAAATTACCAATATTATTAGGTAAAATATATTTACCTGTAGCTAATGTTACAGGGTTTCCACTACCAAAAACCCAAGTTGCGGAAAAATCAATATGTTTCTTTAGCCTGTGGTTAAAAACAATGCTTAAATCATGTCGTCTATCATATTTATAAGGAAATATTTTTCCTTTATTAATATTTTTAAATTGGCGAGTTGATTTTGAATACGTGTAACTTATCCAACCAGTAGATTTACCTTCCTTTTTTTGTACTAACAATTCTAACCCGTAAGATTCACCATCTCCATTGGTTTCAACTTTATCTTCCCAGTTGGTTGATGATGTTAAATAACTACTTCCTTCTTTATAATTAATTAAATGTTGCATTTTTTTATAATAGGTTTCAGCACTAAATTCATAAACTCCACCTTCAATAGACTTTGCAATACCTAATGCCCATTGCTCTGATTTTTGAGGAATTGTTTTATCGGTTGCAGGCACCCATAAATCCATCGGAAACCCAACACCTGAACTTGTTAATAAATGAACATTTTGTTGCATGGTGGCGTACGATGCTTTTACAGACATGTTCTCTGTAATTAAATAATTAAACAATACTCTTGGCTCTAAAGAATAGAAATTTTCTCCATTTACATTGTAAGAGGATATTCTAAAGCCAATGTTTGCCCCAAAATTTTTACCGATTTTTATTTCATTTTCAACATAAGCTGCATTTTCTAAAGCATAAATGTTATTGTTTCCGAAAATAGTGTCAATAATTGAAGTATTAGCTTCGCTACGTTTTATTTCATTTACTCCAGGTGTAAATTTATGATAGATACCACTTAAACCAAATTTTAATTTATAGTTGGCATTCGCAAAATATTCAAAATCAATCTTTGCACTGGTATCATAAATACCCGACTTAAAACTTCTAAGTGATTTTATATTTTCATTATTTTGGGTGTTTTTATTTGTAAACTCGGTCATAAATCGATATCTAGTATACGCCAAGGTAACATTACTGAATAGTTTGGTGTTGTAAACATGATTCCAACGAAAAGCAACTAAATTATTACCCCATTTCATGGTGTTTTTAACTTTGTTTTTTCCTCCATTGGCTTTTTCTTTATAATTTGTATTAAATCTATCGTCACCTAAATAAATACTTAAAAAGATACGGTTATTATCAGAAAATTGATGGTTGATTTTAGCATTAAAATCATAAAAATGATAACCAAGACCACCTCCGCCATCAGTAACCAATTTGCTAAGTGGTTGTGTAATTAAATCGTACAACATTCTACGGTAAGATATAATATATGATGAAGTATCTTTTTTAATTGGTCCTTCAATTGAAACTTTTGATGCCACTAACCCTATCATTGCTTTACCATGAAATTCTTTCATATTACCATCTTTCATTCTAATGTCAAGAATTGATGAAAGTCTACTTCCGTACTGTGCAGGAAAGCCTCCTTTTATTAATTTTACATTATTGATAGCGTCAGTATTAAAGGTAGATACAAATCCACCTAAATGATTTACATAATATAGCGGAACATCATCTAATAAAATTAAGTTTTGATCAGGACTACCACCTCTCACATACAAACCGCTTGACCCTTCGTTGCCAGATTGTACACCTGGCATAAGTTGTATTGCTTTTAATATATCAGATTCGCCACCTAAGGCGGGAAGCATTTCTATTTCTTTAACAGGAATAGAAATGATGCTCATTTCATTGCGTTTTTCAATTGGTTTTTCTTTAGTACTGGTAATAATAACTTCTTCTAACAAGTTTTCTGATTGTAAGTAAAAATCTAGTTTTATATGCTCATTTACAAAAATATTTTTTGTTTTTAATTGATAACCCAAATAAGAAACAAGCAATACAATAGGTTGGTCTTTAGGTACAGACAAACTATAAAAACCATAATTATTACTTAATACACCTTTGCCAGAATTCTTTTCATAAATGGTAGCGTTAATTAATTTTTCTCCTGTATCGTTATCAATAATTCGACCACTAATTGTAATGTTTTGAGAAAAAATCATTATGCTGTTTAATAAAAAGAATAAAAAAAGAAATCTCATATTGTTATTAAAAATATTTTATAAAATTAACACCAAGGTTTTGCATATTTCTATCTGCTGCAATTATTTTGATTACTGAATACTTAATGCCGATGTTTAAAGAACTATTTAAAGCAAATAGATAAGAAGCAGAACCTCCATAAGAGAATTTATTAATAGAGTGATGAATAGTAATATTATTATAGGTTGAAGGGTGTTTAATATTTATAATGCCAAAATCTAACCCTACTCTAATTTCACTTTTAGAAAAAAAATCAAACACTCCAGTTGTACCAATAGCTAAGTTAATTGCTTGAAAGGGTTCAGATTTTTTTGATTCAGCTTTAGCAAATAATAATTTACTATTAATAGCTAGATTTTTAGTGATAAAATAATGATATTCTGCAGATAAATAAGCCCCATTATATGACTTGTTATAGGTTGTATAACCTATAGCTAGTTCAATATCATTTTTATGACTATTGCTTAGTTGTTGTGAAAATACTAAGTGCGTAGTGGTAAATAGAAATAAAAAAATAAGTTTCATATCAATTGTTTTTTAAAATTTTAGTTATTTCAGAATAGCCAGCAAAAATACCATAGCCTCCTTCTATATTTGTGTACATTGAGATGGGTTCGCCAACACCCTCCCAAATGTCATGTTCTTGGTTGTAGAGGTGTATAATTAATCTTTTTTTATAGTTGTAATAATTTTTAGTAATGTGTCTAAAATAGATTTTTAAGTCTAAATTATCTTCTATACTTGAATAATTTATTTTTAATTTGTAGGTTGAGCCGTTTAATAATTCGTCACTAAAAACTAAACTTTCAGGTTCATAGGCTAAACTTTCTTCATTTAAAAGTACAGGGTCATTATTTTTTTCATCATAATAAGGTGCGTAAGGTCTGTTTGTCTCTTTTACAATAAGCAGAACTTCATAATAGTTTTTTTTATTAGGGTTGTCTTGAAATTCAATGGTTAATTGCCCCATATCATAACCTTCTTCATCAGTATATGCATTTTTTTGAAGTGAAGTAGAAATTAAGTTGGGTTTTGAAGGTATATAATCAAAAGCAGTAATGTTTTGAAATTTTGGAGTGTTCACCTTAATTTGATATTTTTTATTTGTTTTGGGTAAAATAGTAGAAGTGTAAATGTTTCCGTCAAAAGTTAATTCTTCAATAAATAGTTCATTTTCATAGAGATGAACGGTAGCATCGCTAATTTTGGAAGGAAAATTATTTACTATAGAGGTGGTTTTACTTAAATGTACCTTAAAAATAGAATCTTGCGAAAATAAACAATTGAGTACAGGTTGAGCTTTATGTTCAGGTAAGTCAATCTGGATTTCTTTTTCGCAGCTAAAAATAACTAATGATAATAGAATAAATTTAATAGCGATATTTGTATGAGAGAAATGCATAATACTAAAGGGGTTTAGAATTAAACGTTAAAATAAATACCATAAGTATTAGAAAGTCTTGTTATTATCAACAAACGCTTGTTGATAAACTATTTAGGGAGGAAATGAAGGATAGGTTAAAACTTATATCCAAACTTAAAATTAAGTACATTCTTTCTATTAAATAGATCTAAGTCTGTATTATTTTTACTTTTAAAATTGTGTTGGTAAAATAATTTTGCAGAAGCATTCTCAGTAAAATTATATTGCACACCTAATTCAGCAGAGGTGCCAAAAACTAAAGGCATAGGAAGAAGTTTGTTAAGGCTATGGCTACGAAACAATGCTGATCCAGTGTATATACTCAATTTTTCATTCACTTTATATTTAAAATGGAAAGGGACTTGAAGACGAGCCGCATCTTGTGTATAAGAAGCATCTAAACCAGTTTCAAAAGACCATTTTTCTGAAAGTTTGGTGTTTAGTAGTATACTACTATTAAAAATACCATCATTAAATTTTAGATTCGTTTTTTTTTCTTTTTGGGCATAAGAAATAATAACAAAAAATAAGCACAGTATTGAAGTAGAAACTTTCATAGGCTAATTATTATAACTCAATTAAGCTGAAAATTAGATATTTATCATATTAAAAACAAGTTAATCAGTAAATTTTAAAGATTATTTAACACGTTTTTTCCGTTTGGTTTTCTTCTTTCGTGGTTTATTCTTTCCTCTTTTTTTAATATAGATACTTAATGAAAACCCCCAATAATCACCAGAAACTTTATATGAACCTTTAGAGCTATGTGGTTCTGTTAAGTAGTTTTCTGTTGTGAAATCACCACTCGTTAAGGTATTAAAACTTTTACTATAGCGAAACTCAGGTTGTAACATAAAATGTTTAAATAAAATATAAAAACCTGTACTTAGTTCAGCACCAGTAAGGAGTAATTTGTCATTTCTATCATGGTTAATAGTGTATATTGAAGCTTTTACACTACTTAATGACCACCCACCAGTATTAGTATAATAATTAGATACATAAAAACTTGAGCTAACCATAAATTTTATACGTTTATTGAGGGGAATAATATATTCAGCAATTAATGGTATTGATAAAATAGAACAAGGTTGACAACTTGAATGCCCACTATATGCAAAATCCCAATCCAAACCTGTCTGTTCTTTGGTATAATTATAACCTGTACTATGGATTACAGGTTTAATAAGAAAACCTGTTTTAAAATTCCAATGATTGGTTTGATATACATTAATTCGTAACCCATATTGCGGAGTTACATTTGAAAGAATGTCATAATTAACTGTAGGGTCTTCTTTAATAACCACGCCTGCTTTATTTTTGGTATATTGCCCAAAGGCAGCAATAGGGTAATAATCTTTTAAAAAAGAGCTTGCCTGTTTTTGAGCTTCTGTGTTTGGTATAAAAACAACTATGAGTACAAGACTCATAGCTGTTTTTAAAATAGTATTCTTGGTTTTATACATATTATTAATCTAATGGTTGTGTACGTAAATTTGACCGTTGGTAATGATAACCCGTCACTTTACCTGGTTTAATATAAATATTTTGATAGGATTCATTTACTTCATACTTATATTTTACTTTTGATTTGTGATGTTTAGTTTCTCTATGAATTTTCTCATCAAACTCAAAAGCAAATTCACCACAGTCACTTGTTTCTCTATCATATTTACCATTTAAAGCAGCAACCAAATCACTTCTATATCTATAAAATATACCAGGCCATCTTTTTTTGAAAAATTTGGTTTTGCTTTTAATTTTTGTACCCCATAGAGGACTTTTAACCAAAACAACTTCTTCTTTCATCATTTTATCTCCACCAAAGGTCCAGTGATCTCTTGCATCTCTACTTTGCATACAATAAGTTGGGGTTGGACCGCCACCACCACCGCCACAGTCAGAAACAACATTAACATTTGGGTATTCATTTTTCGATAATTGTTCTTCACATGGATTAACACGGTTTTCAATTAGTTTTGTTAATGTTTGTAAATTACCGTCTGTTATTTCAAAATAACCACCTTTAATTATCTTGTAGATAGAGTTTCCTATTTTAACTACACCGTCTCTATTTAATACAGCTAATTCTTCTTCTTCAAGATGAAAGAATTTTTTGTCAGGGTCATTTTCAATATCTAATTCTCTTTTGCCTAGCCAATTGTTTTCTGCTTCAATATAATCTTTCAACATTGAGTCGTTAAAATTATAACTAGAACCGAATCGTTCAAGGGGTTCATAAGGGTTAAACCCGATTTCAATTTCTAATTGACTTAACTGGTCATCATTTAAATTTGCATTTGCAGCAATAAATTGGTCGTCATGATAGGTTGCACGAGCCTCTAAAAGAGTGATAGTTCTTCTGAAAACACTTATACTTGGAAAAGATAAAAAGGATACGTTAGTATTGTTAAAACTAAAGCCTCTCCCTTTAGAAAGTATATTTGAGTTCGAATATTCCATTACTTCTATTCCATCTGGATCTGATATAGCTTGAGATTCAGTAGGAGAAACCTGAACTTCATCAAAATCTGAAGTACAAGAATAAGTGCTTGCTATAATTAACAAGGCTATTAAAAATTTTATTTGTTTCATTTTAATATTTTTTTGATTAATAATCTATGTCTTGGATTTCGTGAAAATCTTTAAACTTTAACTTCACCAAAGGCATTTTCTGACCAAAAAATATTAATTTCGCGTTTCCTCTGGTTATTGGGCTTTTATCTATTCATAGGCAAAGGTTTTAAATTTATATTCATTCGTACGTTTATTTTTTATTCACCTCAACCAGAGGTTTTATTATTATATATAGTATCCATCGACTTACCATTCAAAAAAATGAATGAAAGCACATTGGGTTAATCCGATAAAATTTCTCTTAATTATTACCTCTAAAAGGTCTCCTTCGCCTGCTAATATACATAAAAAAAAAAATAGAAGCGACAAAAAAGTAGATTTTATTTTTATAAAATAGCTATAATTATTGGTCTAAAAAACACAATGAAGTAAGAAAGCACCAATTTTTATGCAGCTTGCTACTTTGGGTATAACCAAGCAACGATTACATGATAGTAGATGGAGGCTATATGAATGATTTGTATTAATACTTAATTAAGCAGATATATATTAAAAAATAAAATAACCGCTTTATTTTTCATTAGCCTTTTTCACAATTATTTTCAACCGTTCTTTACGAATATTTTTTTCTTGTTTGATTTTATTTTTTTTACGATTGAGTAACTTGGTGTGTTTTGCTTTATTTTTTGTGTTTTTTTCTTGTCCTGTTTTTGCCATGGGTTAAAATTACAAAATTAAATACCTTAATTTTG
>JAMONB010000440.1 GCA_027066745.1 Flavobacteriaceae bacterium | reverse complement strand
CCTGAAAAATTACCAGAGTTAAAAAACAAATATCCTTATTTGTTTCCTGCACAAAATCATGATAGCATTTGGTTGAATAAAGTTCAAGATAAAGACGAATTAGAATTATTTGCTGAAACTCAGAAAGTGTTTAGTAATTTTGATGATGAAAAAGAACAATTGGTAGATTTGTTTAAACATGTCAACTATTATTATCCTAAATTTAAAGCACCTAAAATAATTACAATTCTATCTAATGTAGATTATGAAAGTAAAGTAGTTTATGCAGATAGTTTATTGTTTGTTTCTTTAGATGTTTATTTAGGAGTTGATAGTAAAATTTATGAAGATTTCCCAAAATATGTCAAACAAAATTTCACAAAAGAACATCTTGTGGTTGATGTTGCTAAAGAAATTTCAAAGGTTCAAGTTCCGTTTTCAACGAATAGATCTTTTATATCAAGAATTGTTCAAGAAGGTAAAAAATTATATGTTTTAGATGCTTATTTGCCAAAGGTTAATGATGCAGAAAAAATAGGATATACTAAAGAAGAATTAGAATGGGCAATATTTAATGAAGAAGAAGTTTGGAAGTTTTTCATTCAAAACAAATACCTGTTTAGTACAGAGCAAGATTTGTCGAGGCGATTTATTGAACAAGCACCTTTTTCAAAATTTTATCAAGCAAATGACAATGAAACTCCAGGGCGTATAGGTGTTTGGTTTGGATGGCAAATTGTAAGAGCTTATATGAAAAGTACAGATACTTCATTGCAAGAGTTGTTAAATATTGACAATGAAGAAGTTTTTAAAAAATCTAAATATAAGCCTTCAAAATAGTTGTAATTTTTTTAACCCGAAATAGTAAACATAAGATGTCAAAACATACTTCTGAAATAAAATTTACCGTTGAACTAGATGAGAATAAAGTTCCAGAAAAATTATCATGGAATGCTGAAGATGGAGGTATCTCTAATGAAAAAACTAAAGCGATTTTAATTTCTGTTTGGGATGATAAAAAAAAGGAGACTTTGAAAATGGATCTATGGACAAAAGACATGCCATTAGATGAGATGAAACACTTCTTTCATCAAACTTTACTGTCAATGTCTGATACGTTCTATCGTGCAACTAACGATGAAAAAATGACAGCTACCATGCGAGATTTTTGTGAGTATTTTGCTGAAAAATTAGATTTGTTAAAAGAATAGATTTTATGTCTAAAATTTTAAAACCTATAATTTTAAAATACTTATTGTTAGTGTTTTTGGTTGTAATATCATGTGATAGAACTAAAAAAAGTAATGTTATTCCATTAGATTCTATAAGTAAAAAATTAAAAGAGAGAGGTTTATTAAAAGCTAAAGATATTTTAACATCTTTTAATGATGAAAGAGGAGCGGCGTATTTGTTGACCACAGATTATATTACTCCAAAAATACATGGAGGTATTACATCAAGTACAAAGAGTTTTGAAAAGTCATACCTTTTAATAAAAGTATCTTTGGGTGACTTATCTTTATTAGAACTTTACAAAGTTGTACAAAAAGAATATGTGAAGACGATGTATTATAAATTGAAGAGTTCAAATGATTTTATACATGACGTTAATCTGTTAATTGATTTTAATGAAGATTATAAATTAGCTGGATATTATTTATACGCTCTAGATGATGATGGTTTACTTAAAGGTAAGAATTTGCTTCCAGAAATCACATTAAGATATTAAGAATATATATAATTAGGAAAAGTATTAAAGACTTTTTACATTTTTAATCTCCCTAATTATTTTTTGATAATCTGTTTCATTTTTTTCAAAATCATATTCAGATACATCAATGATTAAGGTGTTTAAACCTTGTTCTGTTTTAATGAAATTTGAGTAGCCTTGATGGATTTTCTCTAAATATTCGGGTGCAATATTCTGCTCAAAATCTCTACCTCTTTTTTTGATGTTTTCAAGTAGTCTTTCAGTGTTTTGATATAAATAGATGTACAAATCTGGTTTGGTAATTTCTTTATACATCAAATCAAACATACGTTTGTACAAAGCATATTCATCTTTAGCTAGAGACACTTGAGCAAAAATAAGCGATTTGAAAATATAGTAATCAGAAACAATAAAATTTTTAAATAAGTCAAATTGAGCTAAATCATCTGAAAGTTGCTGGTACCTATCCGCCAAGAAACTCATCTCTAACGGAAATGCATAACGTTCCATATCAGCATAATATTTTGGTAAAAACGGATTATCAGCAAAGCGTTCCAAAACTAATTTTGCATTATAATCATTGCCAATCATTTTTGCTAAAGTGGTTTTTCCTGCACCAATATTCCCTTCAATAGCAATATAATTGTACTTTTCTGTTAATGGAATTGGTCTTTTTAAAATTAAAGTGGTTTTTTCAATTTCAGAACCATCTGTACAGTTTTGTAAACACGTTAATACAGTCTCTTTTGCTATTGGGTGAATTGTAGTTGGAGCAATTTCTGTCAAAGGAACCAATACAAATTTACGCTCTAACATTCGTAAGTGTGGTACATTTAAATTTTGATAAGCAATGATTTTGTCATTAAAAAGTAGTACATCAATATCAATAGTTCTAGCTTGGTAATTTTTAGATTCATTCCTAGTTCTGCCAAGTGTATTCTCAATTTCTAGAGCCTTGTCTAGTAAATTTTCAGGATTTAAACAAGTAGAGACTTCAATACAAATATTTAAAAAATCATCACTTTTAAATCCCCAAGACTTAGTTCTATATACAGAAGAAACTTTGGTAATATCACCAACTTTTTCAGTAATTAAAAAAAGAGCTTGCTGTATGTTTTCAAGCTTATTTTTTAGGTTACTGCCTAAAGATAGATATGTAGTATGTTTAATTTTCATTTTAGAGCTGCAAAGAAAATAAAATCAGTAGATAAAAGATTATATTTGCCATTCAATTTATAAACATTTTGTAAGTTGTGTAACAGATTAGAAAATTCACCTACTAATTAGATAGAATAAATAGCGTTTTAGCTTTATAAAATAAAATACAGAATATGAAATTTTTAAGAGAATTATTAGCGGCAGTACTAGGTGTTTTTATTGCTATGGGAATTATGTTTTTGATTTTTATGGTTATTGTATCAGCTTCAGCGTCATCTTTAGAAGGTGAAAAAGTAACAACTGTAAAAAGTAATTCTGTATTAGAATTGAATTTAGAGAATAGAGTTAAAGATTATGCTCCTAAAAATACAGACCCGTTTGCTGAAATTTTAGGAGTAGATGATGGTAGTTTAGGTTTACAAAAAATACTAAATGCCATTGAAAATGCAAAAACTGATGAAGATATTAAAGGAATTAGTATTCGGTCTTTGTATATAAATGCCGGAGTTGCACAAACACAAGCCATTAGAAATAAGTTGTTAGATTTTAAGGAGTCAGGTAAGTTTATTTATGCGTATTCAGATTTTTATTTACAAAAATCTTATTATTTGAGTTCTGTTGCAGATTCAATTTTTATCAATCCTGTTGGTGGTACAGATTTTAGAGGTTTGTCAAGTGAGATATTGTATTATAAAGATTTAGAAGATAAAACAGGGGTAAAAATGGAAGTTATCCGTCACGGTAAATATAAGAGTGCTGTTGAACCTTATTTGACAAATAAAATGAGTGATGCCAACAGAGAACAAATATCTTCTTTTTTAAATTCTATTTGGGATGAATTAGTTATTGATATTGCAGAAAGTAGAAATAAAACTCCTGAAGAATTGAATAATATTGCAGATAGTTTATTGGTTAGAAATCCCAGATTAGCAATTGAAAATAAGATGCTAGATGGTGAGTTATTTCATGATGAATATACAAATAAATTAAAAGAATTGGTAGGTATTGAGCTTGATGATGAGCTGAATAGTATCTCTATTGAAGATTATATAGCTTTAGGAAAAGGTAGAATTAAATCTACTGCCAAGGATAGAATTGCGGTCATTTATGCTCAAGGCGATATTATTTATGGAGAAGGAACGGAAGACCATATTGGTCCAGACAAAATAATTGAAGCTTTGCAAAAAGTTAGAAAGAATGATAGAATCAAAGCAATTGTATTACGCGTAAATTCACCAGGCGGTAGTGCATTGGCTTCAGATTTAATTTGGAGAGAATTAGAGTTGACCAAATCTGAAAAACCATTGGTAGTGTCTATGGGTAATTATGCTGCTTCTGGAGGTTATTATATTGCATGTAATGCAAATAAAATTGTTGCAGAACCAACAACAATTACAGGCTCTATAGGTGTATTTGGTATCGTTCCTAACTTCAGTGAGTTGGCAAATAATATAGGGGTTAATGCAGAACAAGTAAATACCAATAAAAATTCATCTAGTTATAGTCCTTATTCACCTATGAGCGAAAATTTTAGAGCTCAGGCTACAGAAGGAGTCGAAGATATTTACAAGGTTTTTGTAAATAGAGTTGCTCAGGGTAGAAATATGACAGAATCTAGAGTAGATAGTTTAGCACAAGGTAGAGTGTGGACAGGAGTTGAGGCTTTAGAAAATGGTTTGGTTGATAGTTTGGGTAGTTTAGAAGATGCCATAGCTATAGCTGCTGATTTAGCCAATATAACTGACTATAGAACTTCAGATTATCCTATTTATAAAAAGGATTTTAAAGATGCTTTTAAAGCACCATCATTGCTAAAATTGAGTAAGGAAAAGCTTTTAAAAGAAGAATTAGGTATAGAAAATTACGAAATTTATAAAAACATAAGAGAATTTTCTAATTTAAAAGGTGTGCAAGCAAGGATGCCTTTTGTTATTAAGATAAAATAGATAGGCACTTTCAGAAGTAGACTACTTTCTTAAAAATTCATAAAAAAAAGCCTGATTTGTTTTTTGATTATTAGGTTTTTTTTTGTTTTCACCTTGTATTTGAAGTGTAATCATCAATTTAAGTGAA
>JAMONB010000439.1 GCA_027066745.1 Flavobacteriaceae bacterium | reverse complement strand
GCGAGTATTTTATACGTACACTTGCTGCACATGAAGCTTCAAATATTATTAAATATAAAGAACTAAGTTTGCAAGAATCACTTGACAATGTTATCCAACAAATTGGTGATTTAGGTGGTGATGGCGGACTGATTGGCTTAGATAAAAATGCAAATATTGCTTGGAGTTTTAATACTAAAGGTATGTACAGAGGCTATAAAAAATCAAATGGAGAAAATATAGTGAAGTTCTATGAAGAATAGTTAGAAGGCAGGAAAGTAATTAATAAAAAATAACTCAAAATCTAAAACACGAAACAATAAATAATGATAATAAAAGACATCACAAATTACTTAGAAGAACTTGCTCCGCTACACTATGCAGAAGATTTTGATAATGTTGGTTTATTGGTTGGAAATTACAACACTAAAGTAGAAGGTGTACTAGTCACCTTAGACACCTTAGAAAGTGTAATTGATGAGGCTATTGAAAAAAAATGTAATTTAATCTTAAGCTTTCACCCTATCATATTTTCAGGCTTAAAAAAACTAAATGGTAACACCTATGTAGAACGTGTTGTACTTAAAGCTATAAAAAATAATATTGCTATTTACAGTATTCATACAGCATTAGACAATAGTTTTAAAGGAGTATCCTTCAAAATGGCAGAAATACTTAAGCTAAAAAACACAAAAGTATTACTACCAAAACAAGGACTCATAAAAAAACTAACTACTTATGTACCTATTGATGATGCAGACAAAGTTAGAACCGCTTTATTTAACGTAGGAGCTGGTGCTATTGGTAACTACAATGATTGTAGTTTCAATTTTGAAGGATTTGGCACTTATCGTGGAAATGAAAATTCAACCCCTACAAAAGGTGAAAAAGGAAGATTGCATACAGAAAAAGAGACTTTTATAAGTGTTGTTTTTGAAAAGCATTTACAAAACAGTATTCTTAAAACACTATTTGACATACATCCTTATGAAGAAGTCGCTTATGATATTGTTACAACAGACAATTTACACCAGCATATTGGTATGGGTATGATTGGAGAAATTCCAAAAGCAATGGACGAAAACGAATTCCTAACTTTATTAAAAGAAAAATTTTATTTGAAAAGTATTCGTCATTCCCCGTTATTAAATAAACCCATTCTAAGAGTTGCTGTACTTGGTGGATCAGGTAGTTTTGCAATTGATGCAGCAAAAAGTGCTGGAGCTGATATTTATATCTCTTCAGATTTTAAATATCATGAATTTTACAAAGCTGAAAATCAGGTAGTTTTAGCAGATATTGGTCATTATGAAAGCGAACAGTTTACAAAAAACCTTTTAGTAGATTATCTTACAAAAAAATTCCGTAATTTTGCAATCATTTTATCAGAAAAAAATACAAATCCCATCAACTATATATAATAATGGCAAAGAAAGAATTAACCGTAGAAGATAAATTAAGAGCTTTATATGATTTACAATTGATTGACTCTAGAATAGATGAAATAAAAAGCACAAGAGGTGAATTACCGCTTGAAGTTGAAGATTTAGAAGATGAAATTGCAGGTTTAAATACTCGCCTTGATAATTTTAATATTGATGTTGAAAATATAGATACAAGTATTAAAAATAGAAAAAATACAATTGAAGAGGCAAAAGGTTTAATTAAAAAATACAATACTCAACAAAAAAACGTAAGAAACAATAGAGAGTTTGATTCTATCAGTAAAGAAATAGAGTATCAAGATCTTGAAATTCAATTGGCTGAAAAACATATCAAAGAATTTTCTGTTAAAATTGAACATAAAAATGAAATTATTTCTGCTGCTAAAGAGAAACTTACTGAAAAAGAGACTCACTTAAAGCATAAAAAAGATGAACTAGATGCCATTTTAGCTGAGACTGAAAAGGAAGAGAAAATGTTGCATAAAAAATTAGATGAATACAAAAAACTAATTGATGAACGTCTATTAAGTGCCTATAATAGAATTAGAGCTAATGTAAAAAACGGATTGGCTGTTGTACCTGTTGAGAGAGGTGCATCAGGAGGTTCTTTCTTTACCATACCTCCTCAACAAATTGTTGAAATTGCAACTAGAAAAAAAATAACTACTGATGAGCATAGTGGTAGAATTTTAGTAGATGCTCAATTGGCTGAAGAAGAAAAGAAGAAAATGGAAAAGTTATTTTCATAACCTTTTTAAAATATTCAAAACAAAAAACCATTGCAATGCAATGGTTTTTTGTTTTGAATATTTATTTTATTTATATTTATAAAATGAAAAGAATAACTATTTTACTTATTATATCTCTAGTGTTTCATTCTTGCAAAAACACAAAAATGACAAGCAACAATCAAGAATACAGGGTTACGTCAGATGAAACTAAAATAGATAAAAACCTACCAACAACAACCATTAAAAATGGACAAAAAATAGTATCACCAATTACAATCACAATAAACTCTGAAGGAATTTGGTTTGCTTCTGAAGGAGAACTTGGAATTGCTAAGATTGTTGATGAAAAAAATAAAATCTTAAATATTAAAGACAATATAGGAATCTTATTTTCTGTTGATGGAAATTGGATGCATACAAAACCTGCATTTTTTAAAACAACAATTGCTTTTGATAAGAAAAATGCAAAAAAAGGTAAAATTATATTCTATAGTAATCCAGGTAACGGTGATGGTGACGAAAAAGGCACTATCCATTCTTTCGAAATTCCTGTTATTTTTTAACTATAATGTTTAATACTTTACCTTTTTACCAAATGTTATTCCCTTCCAGTCATCCGTTCTAAACGGATCAACAGGTAAGTTTTCACTATTGTATAAATTCACATCATCAGGGTTATTTGCCCAAGCATAACGTACAGCTACTGGTTTTTTTACTGCATCGCAAGAAATTACAACCGTATTCTCGTTTTCAATAGTTGCCTTAGCCCAATAAAACTTTTTATCAGTACCAGCTAAAGCAAACCCGTTGACATAACCATAATTATTTTTAACCACCAAACCTTTTCCTATCTCTTTAAATTTAACACGAACTACACTCCCATCAATCTGCATAGCTTCAAATGATGGACTTGTAACATAATTTTTACCATACACTTTTTTAAGTGCAGTAATTGCCAAACGCTTACCTACATCTTGCTTGTTTTTAGGGTGAATGTCACCAGCATCACCAATATCAATAATTACTGCCATACCCGTTTTGGGTGAATTATTTAATGTCATAGATTGTGCTTCTCGTAACTCAGCCCAATCACTTTCTTCTGGCTCACCTTCTGCTTTTTGGAAATTAGCCAATTGTACAAATAAAAATGGAAAATTACCTTGATTAAATTGCCTCCTCCAATCAGAAATCATATTAGGAAACAACTTTCTATACTGATATGCACGACCTACATTATGTTCCCCTTGATACCAAATTACACCTTTCATTGCCATAGGAAGTATCGGACTTATCATACCATTAAATAATAATGTCGGCATTGCATTAGGGTTGCCTCCTCCTCTAGCTTCAATAATACCCTTTCCAATTTTATATTTCCAAAGTCCAGATAACGGAATTTCTCTTTTATGGGTTTTGATGAAAAAATCTTTTCCATTTGATTTAAATCCTCCTCCATATAAAATATCTTCAACACGTACCACCAGTGTATTTTTTCCTACTTTAGCAATCCCTTCTTTTACAGGATAAATTCTTGGTTCATCATATTTCTCAATCATTCCCCCCACTCGTACACCATTTACATAAGTGTCATCAGAATCATCTATCCGTGCTAAATGAAGGGTTATAGGATACTTCATTTCATCTTGATCTAATTCAAATTCCGTTTGAAACCACAAAACCCCATTTAAATCAATCAAACCTTCATTTTCCCAATGATTTGGAAGTTCCATTGTTTTCCATGTTGAAAAATTATGAGTAGGGTTTGCCCAAACTGGCACTCCATCTACCATACCCAAATCTTCGTCAGGTAATACACCTGTGATAGCTAATAATTCTGCCTTTCGTTTGGCAGCATAAGCTTCTAGATTATAATTTTTAAGATTTTCTAGTTCTCCCGTAAAACCTTCTTGATTATTAAGTCCCTCTCTACTCGTCCATGTCTCCACTCCTGTTCCTCCCCAGCTAGCATGTACCAATCCAATAGGCACATGGATATCTTTTTGTAGTCTACGTGCAAAAAAATAGGCTACTGCCGAAAATTGAGCAATATTTTCAGAAGAACAGGCTAACCAAGTACTTTTTTCTGTATCTGCTAATAGATGATCACTAATTTTTCTAGGCACAGTGAAAAGACGAATATTGTTATAATTGGCAGTCGCAATCTCAGCATTGGCATTATTTGAACGGGCTACTGACATTTCCATATTAGACTGCCCAGAACATACCCAAACATCTCCAATTAAAATATTTTCTAATATGATGGTGTTTTTTTTCCCATTAATAGTCATTTTAAAAGGACCGCCTGCTTTCATTTTTTTTAATATCACCTGCCATTTCCCTTTTTTGTTTGCTTTAGTTTTTAGAATTTGTCCGTTAAAGGAAATTGTAATGTTTTCACGTTTATGTGCATTACCCCAAATTTTTACTGGAGCATTGCGTTGCACAACCATATTACTACTTATTACATGTGGCAATTTAATTTGAGCAAATAAATTTGAGTTAAAAAATAGAAATGTAAAGAGTAAGAGTAGTATTTTTTTCATGAATTATTTTTATAGGACAATCAAAAATACATTTATTTTACTAAATCATTTTTTCCTTTTAGAAATCATCTATAGAGATAACAGCTATTTGCCTCTTACCCATGTACAAAATAGACATATTTTTATTGATTGTTTTAGCAGTTAATAAACGCCTCTTAAATTTCAATTCTATATTTTAAAACTTTGCTCCAATTACGCCCCGTCCTAAAAGACAGCTATAACAACAAGATGATGGCTATCAACAATA
>JAMONB010000438.1 GCA_027066745.1 Flavobacteriaceae bacterium | reverse complement strand
TTATAAAAAAAGCTTGTAAAATTATTTACAAGCTTTTTTTCTAATTCAAATTAAACATAATTTTTTTATCGTCTTTATTTTTTATTACTTCAATTGATTTTGAATAATTTAAAATAAATGAGATTGTACTTTCTTTTGGTTCGAATTGCTTGTGTTGCAATTCTTCAGTGTAAATTTTCTTCATATATACTAATTATTAATTAAGGGTTGTATATACAACGAAGAAATATTTACAATATTGTTAGTTGGTCAAAATTATTTTATTTTTTTCAATTATTTTTCTCAAATTGATTAATGCATAACGCATTCTACCTAGAGCGGTATTTATGCTAACACCTGTGTTTTCAGATATTTCTTTAAAACTCATATCTCTATAAATACGCATGATTAACACTTCTTTTTGATCTTCAGGTAGTTCTTCAACTATTTTTCTTACATCAAAATGAATCTGACTTTTAATCATTTCTTTTTCAGCATTCAGAGATGAATCACTCAATACAGAAAAAATGTCAAATTCTTCAGTATTTTTAAAAGAAGGCATTCTGTTGCTTTTTCTAAAGTGATCAATTACTAAATTATGAGAAATTCTCATTACCCAAGGTAAGAATTTACCTTCTTCATTGTAATTACCTAATTTTAAAGTTTTGATAACCTTAATAAAAGCATCTTGAAAAATATCTTCAGCGATATCTCTGTCTAAAACTTTTGAATAAATAAAACTGTAAATTTTTTGTTTGTGACGACCAACTAAGATTTCTAATGATCGTTCACTACCATTAATGTAGTTACTAACTAAGACGGCATCGTCTAATTTTTGTTTTTGCATAATTCCCTTTTTTATGAAGCGGTTAAACTTCCTTGTTAATGAAGCTATGAGGCTTCTTTAATTAAATTTAAAAAGTAGAACTATACTATAAGCGTTATTTTTAGTTAGGGGGGAAACTAGTTCCGATTAATTTTCATTCAATTGGTTATATTGAACGGGGCAAATATACTGACAAACTTTTTAATTAAACAAATTTTTTTCAATATTATTTTATTTTACAGTAACTTTTTTTTAATCAAATAAGTCACTATATTTGCGATTATTCCATATTTTAAAGGGCTTACGTGAAGATAAAAAACCTCAATCCGAAAGAGTATATTATTATAAAAAAAGCTGCATTACACAACTTAAAAGATGTAAATATGGCTATTCCGAGAAATAAATTGGTCGTAATAACTGGTTTATCTGGCTCAGGAAAGTCTAGTTTGGCATTTGATACTTTATATGCAGAAGGTCAACGTAGATATGTTGAGAGTTTATCCTCATATGCAAGACAATTTTTAGGCAAACTAAACAAACCTAAAGTTGAATACATTAAAGGTATTGCTCCAGCAATTGCGATTGAACAAAAAGTTAACAGCACCAATCCGCGTTCTACAGTAGGTACATCAACAGAAATTTATGATTATTTAAAATTATTATATGCTAGAATTGGCAAAACCTTTTCTCCAATTTCTGGTAATGAGGTTAAAAAGAATACCGTTACTGATGTTATCAATCATATAAAAGAATATAAAATAGGTTCAAAACTACTTTTATTAGCTCCTATATATATAGATAAAAATAGAAGTATTAAAAAGGTATTAGAAATATTAGAACAACAAGGTTATTCTAGAATAAAGATTAATAATGAAGTCATTCGAATTAACGACTTCAAACCTACCAATCAAAAACAATTTCAATTGGTTGTAGATAGAATTGTATTACAAGACAATGAAGATTTTTTTAACAGATTAGCTGATGCCATACAAACAGCATTTTTTGAGGGAAAAGGAGAATGCATTATTGAAAACCTTTCTGATAACAAGCAAGCCCCTTTTAATAATAAGTTTGAACTTGATGGACTCTCCTTTTTAGAACCTAACACTCATTTATTTAGTTTTAACAATCCATATGGAGCTTGTCCAACTTGTGAAGGTTACGGAAATATTATTGGTGTTGATGAAGATTTAGTAATCCCTAACACTTCGCTTTCCATTTTTGACAATGCCATTGTACCATGGCGAACAGAATCTTTTTCAGAATACAAAGAAGCTTTAATTGATAATGCCTATAAATTTGACTTCCCTATACATAAACCTTATTTTGAATTAAATGAAATTCAAAAACAACTCTTATGGGATGGCAATGACTACTTTCAAGGTTTACATAAATTTTTCAAACATTTAGAAGAAAAAACCTATAAAATTCAGTACCGTGTAATGCTTTCTCGCTATCGCGGAAAAACTAAATGTACCACTTGTTACGGTAAAAGATTAAGAAAGGAAACTTCTTATGTAAAAATACAAGAGACTACAATTACAGATTTGGTAAACTTACCTATTGATGAATTATTAGCCTTTTTTAAAAACATAAGACTCTCTGAACATGACCAAATTATTGCCAAACGTTTGCTAAAAGAAATTAATAACCGCTTGCAGTTTTTATCAGATGTTGGCCTAAATTATTTAAGTTTAAATAGAGCTTCTAACACCTTATCTGGCGGTGAAAGCCAACGTATTAATTTGGCAACATCATTAGGTAGTAGTTTAGTCGGCTCAATGTATATTTTAGATGAGCCTAGTATTGGTCTACACTCTAGAGATACTGAACGCTTAATTAAAGTATTGAAAGGTTTACGTGACTTAGGTAATACCGTAATTGTTGTTGAACATGACGAAGATATTATGAAGGCTGCTGATTATATTTTTGATATCGGACCAGAGGCTGGTACTTTTGGAGGAGAACTAGTTGCTCATGGTACTTATAAAGAGATTTTAAATGCAAATTCACTAACGGCCAATTACCTTACAGGAAAATTAAAAATTGAAACGCCATTAAAAAGACGAAAATCAAAAAGCTATATTAAAATTATTGGAGCTAGAGAGCATAACTTAAAAAATATTGACGTCCAAATCCCTTTACAATCTTTAACAGTAATAACTGGTGTTTCAGGAAGTGGTAAAAGTACTTTGGTTAAAAATATTTTATACCCTGCATTACAGAAAAAACTTTTTAATCATGGAGAAAAACCAGGGCAATTCACGAAAATTGATGGTGATTTTTCTTCTCTTAAAAGTGTAGAGTTTATAAATCAAAACCCAATTGGTAGGTCTAGCAGATCAAACCCTGTTACTTATATTAAAGTGTATGATGATATTAGAGCTTTGTTTACCCAACAAAGATTATCAAAAGTTAGAGGCTATAAAGCCAAACATTTCTCTTTTAATGTTGATGGTGGTCGATGTGAAACCTGTAAAGGTGAAGGAGAGGTAACTATTGGTATGCAATTTATGGCAGATGTACATTTACTCTGCGAAACGTGCAAAGGTAAACGTTTTAAAAAAGAAGTATTAGAAGTTAAAGTTGAAGGCCAATCAATTGCTGATGTATTACAGATGACTATAGATCAAGCTACTGACTTTTTTAATATCCACCAACAAAAAAAGATTGTTTCAAAATTAAAACCTTTACAAGATGTTGGTTTAGGCTATGTACAATTAGGTCAAGCCTCTTCTACCCTTTCGGGAGGAGAAGCACAACGTATAAAATTAGCTTCCTTTTTAGTAAAAGGAACCACTAAAGATAAAGTGCTATTTATTTTTGATGAGCCAACAACAGGATTGCATTTTCATGATATTAAAAAATTATTGGCTTCATTTAATGCCTTGATTGAAAAAGGACATACTATTATAGTGATTGAACATAATATAGACTTAATCAAATGTGCCGATTATATTATTGATTTAGGACTTGATGGTGGTAAAAATGGTGGAGAACTATTATTTCAAGGAATCCCTGAAGATCTTATAAAATCTAAAAAATCATATACTGCAACATATTTAAAGGAGAAGTTGTAGCCCATTGTCCTTCGGACATTTCCCCGAAGGGGAAAACTTCATCCATTTTAACACTATTAGCATTTTCAACAATTTACTACTTGACTGTAAACTGTAAACTGAATACTATGTTATTCCTTCTTTACCTGCTTTCCATCAATAACAGCTTGTAAATTTTCTTTTGCTAAGACAAAATCATCTTGTAATTCTACTGCCTTTTTAAAACTAGCTTTGGCTAAGTCCATTTTTTCTTGTTCAAATTCAATCAGTCCTTTTAAATTTGAAATGGCTGCTAATAATGATACTTGCTGATTGTAATTTTTATTTATCGCATAACTTACTTTCACCTCTCCTGTATCTTTCAACTCTTGTGCTTTTGCGATTGCTTTGTAGGCCTCATCAAACTTTTTAATTGAAAAGTATAAGTTAGCTAGTTTATAAGCATGGTAATTATTTTTTGATTTAACAGTTAGTTTGGCGTAAGCTTGAGCCGCTTTGTCTACAGCACCTAAGCCTTCTAATGAAACAGCTTGCATTTCTAAAATTTCAAGTTTATTACCATCTCTACTTAATATATCTTTACAGACCATAAAACAAGATGAATACTTTCTGCCTTCAAAATACAAATAAGCCAAACTGTCTTTATAGGTGCTATTCACACCTTCTTTAGCAATAATATTATAGATACTGTTTACAGCAACATCATTATCTCCGTAAGATAATGATTGATGCATCACTAATTTATCTAGAGTGATATCTTTTTGATCTTGAGCATAAATACTAATAAAAGCTAATAAAGCACTTAGGGTTATGTAATACTTTTTCATTGCATGTTTTTAAATGTTCGACTGCAAATGTATTTAATTCTATTGAATGATTAAAAATTAAATGATTAAAAAATATTAGCACTAATACTTCTAACTCTAATTTAGTGGGTAAAATAAAAATTAACAACTTTGTTATTTCGACAGAGAAAAGGAATGAATAACGAAAGGTCTCTTAAAATTAACTCTATGAAGGATTAAACATTTTGGAGATTCCTCGTCTCTCCTATGGTCGTTCTGTCGGAATGACATTCCCCTTAAA
>JAMONB010000437.1 GCA_027066745.1 Flavobacteriaceae bacterium | reverse complement strand
TTAGAGCGTCGGATTCATAACCCGGAGGTCTGCAGTTCAATTCTGCATCACGCTACAAAAAAACCCAAGTAAATTACTTGGGTTTTTTTATTTTAAGTTTGTGCTGTATCAGGCGAATTAGCAAACGTTTTTTTTTAATTTATGGATAGCTAAAAAGGTATGATGTTACATTGCCTCATTTTAATATGGTACTTCTGTCATTATTCATCTAAAAAACAAAATCTAAGTTAAAAAACTAAAAAATACCTCTTTTTGAAATCTTTAAAAAGCCTCCTATTTTAGAAGGACTATAAGTACCGGTATCAAATGCAGTACCAATAGTAATAAAAAATGGGAAATTTGAAAGTTTAGGCACAACTACTTCGAACAAACCAGAAAATTGAGTTGGTTTTGGATTGTATTCCTCATCATACCAGCCAACATAGGTTATATAACTTAAAATTGATTTGTATTTCCACGTATTCAAATTTCCTTTAAAACCTATATTTACTGCTTTAAAACGATTATCACCTTGAATAACACCCTTCGTAATCCCATTTTCATCTATAGGTTTTGTTGTAAAATAAGGGGAACCAATCGTATTTCCAAAATAAGTCCAACCAGATTGGTAGATTCCATTGTTAAAATAATCGTCGTTACTACTAAATGGATGTTTAGCATTATAACTCCCATTGGTTATGGAAGTATATTCTGCTAAAAAATGAGTAATTAATGCTGTTGGCTTTTTAAAGTCCATATAAAATCCATACAATGCATCTGGGTAATTCATTAATTCACGTCCTGACCTATCTTCAAAGGGGTGTGACCAAAAAAAGTTCCAATTATTATTTTTACCAGCATAATTAAATTGTAATAAATAAGAACCTAGTTGATTTCCTAAAACATTATTTTGATCACGCTTTAAAGCTTCACTTCCTCCAGCACTTCCTGATATTACCCGAAGGTAATTATTAAATCCTGTTGGTTGTTTCCCCTGTATTGAAGATGTTCCTGCCCATTGGGCATAGTGATTTAACCCCGTTACTAACTCTAACCTATTACTTAATTTATATTTTAAAAAGAGACTTTTTATATGCAGTCTTGCATTGGATACTATTCGTTTATCATTTAATAAAAAATTACCATAATTTCCTTTTATAGATAACCATTTTTTTGCAAAAGGAAGTTTTATGTATTGTATGAACTTAAAATTATATCCTGGAAAAGCACGTGCATTGCCAGAAAATAGTATATTTCCATTGGAAGATGATAAGCCATTCTACAAAATATCTTGCTGTTTTACACCTATATCTAATCGTATCTTTTTATAATGTAGGCTTCCAAATAATTCATTTATTAAAATATGGCGTTTGTTATTGGCTAAATATCCGGTAATAGCCCCTTTGTACGTAAATGATATTTTATTTTTACTCTTTCTTTTAGCTGAATATATAGCGGCATTCAAAACTGCATTGGATGTATTTGGAAAAATTCCATTTGTATTTGAAATCATCCAAAAAGGCAAATTAGTATTGGAACTGAGATTACCTATGAAGCCAATTTCATAATTTAACGCCCTCTCCTGTGAGTTTCCTAGTAAGATAGAAGTAAACCACAATACTACGCTAAAAATTATATGTGTTGAATAACCTTTCAAATTAACTCCATATTTTTTTCCACCAAGGTTTTTCAACTTCTTTTCCGTAACCATAACCGTAGCCATAACCATAGCCGTAACCATAACCTTTTAATGGATTTGTACAATTTATAAGCATTGCCATATTTGGTAAGCGTTTTTCATCGTACAGTTTTTTAGGAATTTTTAACAACCGTTTGTCTAAATAATTAGCCCGAACCACATAAATAAATAAATCGGCATTGTTTTTACTCAATATTAAGGTATCTGTAACCGCACTTACTGGTGGTGTATCTACAATTACATAATCGTAGTGTTGCTTTCCATAGGCAATAACTTCATCAAATCGCCCATTCATTAACAATTCTGATGGGTTTGGCGCTATAATACCCGATTGTATCATATCAAAACCCGTAGCCTTCACATGTTGAATTACATTTTTTACTTGTAATTGGTCGTCTGTTAAAAAATGTGTCAATCCTTTTTCTTCTGGAATATTTAAGTAAGCTGCCAATTTTGGACTTCTAATATCTGCTCCAACTACCAACACCTTTTTCTTTGCCACTGCTAAAATAGTAGCCAAGTTTATGGCAATAAATGTTTTTCCTTCACCCTTAATGGTAGACGTTAAAAATATTATTTTTGAAGTTTCTTTTACCCCTGTCAACATAAAAGTTACATTGGTACGTAACATTCGAAACGATTCAGCAACACCACTTTCATCATTTTCTAAAATCACAATTTTATCTTCTGATGTAGTATCAGGTATATCTCCAAGTATTGGCGCTTTAATTTCAGTTTCCAATTCATCTGAAGTATGTACTTTATTGTCAAATAAAAAGATTAAGTACAATATCATAAAAGGAATAGCCACTCCTATCAAAATTGCAATAATATATATTAATTTTGGTTTTGGAGCCACAGGTATACTACTGCCATAAGCTCTGTCTATCACTTTGGCATTGGGGGCCGTTACTGCCAACGTAATGGCGTTTTCTTCTCTTTTTTGCAACAAATACAAATAGAGTGTCTCAATAATTTGTTGTTGGCGTTGTATATCTCTGTATTCACGTTCTTGTTTTGGTACCGATGTTATTTTTGAGTTTAAATGCATTTCCTCCTTTTTTGCAGCATTTAAAGAAATGGTTAAGGATGATTTTAAATTTACCAATCCTTGTTTGATACTTTGTTGCAATTTTGAAATTTGGTCATCTAAATTCAGAATGATAGGATTTAACTTCCCTGAACTTTTTAAAATTCTGTTGCGTTCCAGTAGCAACTCGTTGTATTGTACCGTACTTAGGTTCGTAGTTTCGTCAGCTAATCCTAAATTAGCGGGTATTAAATTGTTTGTATTGCTGTTTATATAATTCGTTACATATTCAACCAACTTTAATTGTGTTTGCAATCCAATTATTTTTTGTTGTACAGATTGGTTTGAGGTTAATATTAACCCAGCTTCCGTAACCACATCCGTTAAATTGTTTTTGGTTTTAAAATTTTCTACACCTTTATCCACCAATGTTAAATCTTTCGAAATTACTCCTAAGCGCTCATTGATAAAAGCATCGGTATTTTTGGCAATAAAACTTTTATCTTCAATGGCATCTTTATTGTATTGATTTACCAAATAATCTAAAATATCTTTTGCTCGTTGTTTTATATTGTCTTTCAAACTTAAATTAATTAAGCTCGACTTTTTATCATTAGGTTCAATTTTTATATTTTTTCGGTAGGTATCAACAACCAATTCCAACGGTGAAATAGTAATCTCTATTTCCTGATTTGCATGTTTGTTCTCTAAACTAGTTGGTGTAACTACAAAAGAACCAAAATTAGTGGTAACGCTCTCCCCATAATACTGCTTAGAAACTTCTTCTCCCTCACTATTTTTTAACATAAACGCATTTTTAGCCATACGAGTGATTGTAAAAGAGGTATCTAACTTTCTTAAAATAGAATCCTTCACATTAAAACTCAATTTAAAAGGTACCTTATTCTTAAATAACTCTGTTTGCTTCACTCTTCCCGGATAGTAATACGTAATATTTAATTTCAGGTTCTTCACTACCCGCTCCATTAAGCTCCTAGATTTTAGGATCCCTATTTCATTATCAATAGACGTTTGAACACCTCCCATAAGTCCTAAATCTGCAAAAGCAGAAAGCTCTGAACTTAACCCCCCTTTCTTTTCGTCATCAATTAAAATGGTACTAGCTACTTCGTATTGTTTTGGCGTATAACGTAGGTATAAAAATGCCCCCAAGAGGGCAATTATAATTCCCAATAAAAACCATTTGTAATAATAACGGTATTTATCAACTACTTCACGTATATTAATTGTGTCTTCTTCCTCTAAATAGAGAAAATCTAAATTTTTATTTTCTTTCATGAAATTTTATTTTAACGGGTAAGTATTGCTATTAAGGCAATTAAGGTTGATATAGACGATATTATAATCCCTGAATTGGCTCCAACAGCTGATGAATTTATTTTTGCCTTATTTGGCGCTACGTACAATACATCATTTTGTACTAAATAATAGTAAGGTGAGCTAAACAGTTTTTTAGTGGTTAAATCTATGGTTACATACATACGTTCTCCGTCTTTTTCGCGAACTAACAGTACTGTTTTTCTATTTCCTTGCAATTGTAAATCTCCTGCCAGCCCCAAAGCTTCAATAATGGTAATTCGTTCACTTGGTATGGTATAAGCACCTGGACTTTTTACATCGCCCAAAACAGTTACTTTAAAATTTACCAACCGAATAGTTACCGTAGGACTTTTAAGATAATCTTTAAGCAATGCCTTTATTCTTTCACTTAACTCTTTAGTTGTAAAACCTGCAACTTTTAAAATTCCCAGTATTGGAAAATCAATTTCTCCAGTCGTATTTACCAAATATTTCAATGGTTTTGTATTGGATCCAAAATTTCCAATTATTGGTGTTTCATATAAATTAAATGGCAACGCTGCTTCCGCATCAATTGCGGAGACATTTATGGTTAATAAATCATCTGGCTCAATGGTAGGCTCATAGTTTTGTAAAATTTCTTTACTTATTTTTTCGCCACTATTCTGGAAATATACCATTTTTTTAGAGGATACGCAGGACGTTAAAAATAAGAACAAACCTGCTGTTATAAAAATTTTGTAATAGTGTTTTTTCATAATTTTATGATTAAATTTTTATTGATATTCATTGTTAAAATTTTTCAAAAGATTGATACGGAATTGTGAATGATATTGAGTTGTGAATTGTTCTCGATACAATTTTCTTCGAAAATTACTCGAACTCACAGGTCTCTATTTCCTTTTTAATGGCATTTTTACTATAC
>JAMONB010000436.1 GCA_027066745.1 Flavobacteriaceae bacterium | reverse complement strand
GCTGGTGGTTTGATGGCAAAAGAGCTTGTAAGTGTCAATGAAAACTGGAATGTTACAAGATGTGTGAGAGAAATGAGAGCTCAAGCTGAAAATGTAACTCGAGTACACTCAATTTATGTTGTTGATAATGACGGTAAATTAAAAGGTCGACTGTCATTAAAAGATTTGCTGGTTACCGCTACAAAAGCTCATATTTCTGAAATATACATTCCTAAAGTTGACGCTGTAAATGTTCATGATAAAGCTGAAGATGTCGCTAGAATTATGCAAAAATATGACTTAGAGGCCATTCCTGTTATTGATGACCAAGAACATTTATTAGGTAGAATCACCATTGATGATATTGTAGATATTATTAAAGAAGAAGCAGAAAAAGATTATCAAATGGCTGCTGGTTTAACTGAAGATATTGAAGCTGATGATACTATTTTTGAACATACAAGAGCACGCTTACCCTGGCTTTTTCTTGGGCTTATTGGCGGTATAGGAGCTGCAGCCATCATGGGAGGTTTTGAAGAAATGATTAGCAAGCACGCTATACTTTTCTTTTTTACGCCACTAATTGCAGCAATGGCTGGTAATGTTGGCGTACAATCATCAGCAATTATTGTACAAGGACTGGCAAATGATGATTTAAAAGGAAGTATTGGTAATCGCTTATTAAAAGAATTTTTATTAGCTTTTGTAAATGGCATCGCACTCTCAATTATATTATTTGCCTTCACATGGTTTTGGCATGGTAATATGAGTATTTCTATGGCTATTTCTATTTCATTATTTGCAGTAATCATTATGGCAGGTATTATTGGCACTTTTATTCCTTTATTTTTAGACAAACGCGGTATTGATCCTGCAATAGCAACAGGACCATTTATTACCACAACTAATGATGTTTTCGGAATTTTAATTTACTTTATGATCGCTAAAGCTATCTTGGGAATTTAATACAGAAACCCTAACCTCCTCTATTTATATTTTCCTTATTTTTGTAAGCTATATCAAATTAATATTGAATGTCTGAAGAAAAAAAATCACTCAATTTTTTAGAACACATTATCGAAGAAGATTTGGCTTCTGGCTTAACAAAGGATAAACTTCGCTTTCGGTTTCCACCAGAACCAAATGGCTATTTACATATTGGTCATGCTGCTTCTATTTGCTTGAATTTCGGACTAGGCCAAAAATACAATGCACCAGTAAATCTACGTTTTGACGATACCAATCCTGCAAAAGAAGAACAAGAATATGTTGATGCTATTAAAAAAGACATCAAATGGTTAGGTTTTCAATGGGATAAAGAATTGTATTCTTCAGATTACTTTCAACAATTACACAACTGGGCTATAGATTTAATTAAAAAAGGAAAAGCTTATATAGACAATCAATCCTCAGAAGCCATTGCCAAACAAAAAGGAACACCAACAGAACCTGGTGTAGATGGTCCAAACAGAAATCGTTCTGTAGAAGAAAATCTAGTGTTATTTGAGAAAATGAAAAATGGAGACTTTGAAGAAGGCTCACACATTTTACGTGCAAAAATTGACATGCAGCATGTTAATATGCATATGCGTGACCCGATCATGTATCGCATATTAAAAAAGTCACATCATAGAACAGGCGATACTTGGAACATCTATCCGATGTACGATTGGACGCATGGTGAATCTGATTATATTGAACAAATTTCTCATTCTATTTGTACATTAGAATTTAAAAGTCATCGTGAACTGTATGATTGGTATGTCGATCAAATTAGAGATGCTAACAAATTAAGACCTAAACAACGTGAATTTGCCCGTCGTAATTTGAGTTATACGGTGATGAGCAAACGTAAATTATTACAATTGGTTGAAGATGGTCATGTTAATGGCTGGGACGACCCAAGAATGCCTACTATTTCAGGACTTAGAAGAAGAGGATACACCCCAGAAGCTATTGTGAAATTTAGTGAGATATCAGGAGTTTCAAAACGCGATAATGTAACCGATGTAGCTTTATTAGAATTTTGCATCAAAGACGATCTGAATAAAACTGCACCTCGTGTACTCGCTGTTTTAAATCCTTTAAAAGTCGTAATTACCAATTACCCTGAAAATAAAGAAGACTTTTTTGATGCCTCATACAATGATTATGTTGATGGGTTTGGCAGTAGAAAAGTTCCATTTTCAAGAGAAATTTATATCGAAAAAGAAGATTTTAGAGAAGAAGCCAATAAAAAGTTTTTCCGCTTAAAATTAAATGGCGAAGTCAGATTAAAAAACGGATATATCATCAAAGCAAATGATGTTATAAAAAATAAACAAGGAGAAATTATAGAAATACATTGTACTTATGATAAAGATTCTTTAAGTGGTAGCGGTACAGAGGCTAGCAAACGTAAAGTAAAAGGAACGTTACATTGGGTATCTGTCACTCATGCTTTGAAAGCTGAAGTAAGATTGTACGACAGATTGTTTAACGATGAAGCACCAGACTCTTATAAAGACAGAGATTTTAAAGAATTTATCAATCCGAATTCCTTAAAAACTATTGAAGCTTTTGTTGAACCAAGTTTAAAAAGTGTGAAAATTGGAGATCGTTTTCAGTTTCAACGTCTTGGCTATTTCAATGTAGATAATGATAGTAAACCTGAGCAGTTGATTTTTAACAGAACCGTATCCTTAAAGGATAGTTGGGCTAAAATTGAAAACAAACCAAAAACAATTCAGCCAGACAAAACTATAGAAGGAATTATGCCTTTGGCAGGAAAGTATTTGAAATCTCGTGAAGAAGATGAACGACTAACATTATTAGCACAAATTAACAAACAAAGTAAAGAGGTTAGTTCTGAGACTTTGCTAAACTTGATAAAAAATGCCAATAGCAATAAAGAATACTTGGCCTATTTGATGATTTTAAACAGTCAAAACATAATTGTTGATTTTTCTAAAAATGAAAATCTAGAACCTGTAAATAAATTTATTGGAGTAGCTTTACAAATGAAAAATTCATATGTGCGTTTTCAAGCAGTAAACTTTATAGGAAAACATCTTGATTTTAAAACTAGCCATGAAGATTTATTAAAAATAATGTCTATTGAAGATAAGAACACACATATTATTGAACGATTAAAAGAATTCTAAGTAAAAAGCATAGCCCTTTGGGGATTTAGCAGAAATGAAAATTATAGAACAAATAAAACTTCCAATAAAGGAAGAAATGGAGCTTTTTGAAGAAAAGTTCAAGGCTTCTATGATTTCTAACGTACCGCTATTAAATAGAATCACACATTTTATTATCAGACGTAAAGGCAAACAAATGCGTCCGATGTTTGTTTTTTTAGTTGCCAAAATGGTTTCTAAAGGTTCAGTAAATGACAAAACCTATAGAGGTGCTTCATGTATTGAGCTCATTCATACGGCAACATTAGTACATGATGATGTGGTTGATGATAGCAATAGACGTCGAGGTTTTTTCTCTATCAATGCCTTGTGGAAAAATAAAATTGCCGTTTTAGTAGGCGATTTTTTACTCTCAAAAGGAATGTTACTCTCTATTGATAACGACGATTTTGACATTCTAAAATTGATTTCTACAGCAGTACGCGAAATGAGTGAAGGTGAATTGCTACAAATTGAAAAAGCACGTCAACTAGACATTACTGAGGCTATTTATTTTGAGATTATCCGTCAAAAAACAGCGACCTTAATTGCAGCCTGTTGTGGTATTGGTGCTGCATCTGTAAATGCAGTCTCTGAAGAAGTTGAGATCATGCGAAAATTTGGACAAACCATCGGAATTGCCTTTCAAATAAAAGACGATTTGTTTGATTATTCTGATGCGAAAATTGGTAAACCTACAGGTATAGACATCAAGGAACAAAAAATGACCTTACCTTTAATTCATGTACTTAACAATTGTACCACCAAAGAAAAAAAATGGCTTATTAACTCTGTAAAAAACCATAACAAAGATAAAAAAAGAGTTAAAGAAGTGATTGCTTTTGTAAAAGAAAATGGCGGTATTGAATATACCATTGACAAAATGAATACTTACCACAAAGAAGCGTTAACACTTTTAGACACCTACCCAGAATCTGAATATAAAAAATCATTAATCGCTATGGTTAACTATGTGATTGAAAGAGAGATTTGATATTGACTATCTATATTAGGCTAAAATTTAGAATAAAATGACAACAGACATATTAGAGATAAACAATTTTGTCATTTTAATTGAACAATCGAATGATACTAAAACGATTATTGAAAGATGTGATCTTGATGATCAAGTCATAGGATTTTCTTTTTATGGATCAGGAAATGTTGAACTATGCATTCATTTTGGTGAAAAAACGAAAATTAAAAATAATTCATCTGGAATTGCAACTTCTTTTTATGGCAACAAAAAAGTTGAGTTCCTTCACAAAATATCTCATAAAAAACCTTTACAAAGCGTTAGTGTGTTTTCAACATTAAAGAATCTTAACAAACTTCCAAAAGAAGAAAAAAAAATTTATACAAATCATTTAAATTCATTAATAAACCCAAAAGATGATTATGTAGAAGGTCCTTTTTTTTATATGACATCTGAAATGCAAAATGCCGTTTCAAAAATATTCAGCACAAAATATACTGGAACTTTTAGAAAATTATTTTTACAAAGTCAAATAACAGAATTACTTGCTCATTTTTTTGTCCATATTTCAAATGACAAAAAAGAAACAATCAAAACATCAGAAAAAGAGAAACTTTACAATGCTAAAAATATTATTTCTAATAATATTGCGACTCCTCCAAGCCTAAACGAGCTATCAAAAATGATTGGATTAAACAACAATAAACTTAAAAAGAATTTTAAAGAGTTATTTGGTGTTCCCGTTTTTAAGTACCTTCAAAATGAACGATTGGAAAAGGCTCAGGAATTATTACGCAATAGTGAAATGAATATCCAAGAAGTGAGTTGGCATGTTGGATATTCATTTCACTATTG
>JAMONB010000435.1 GCA_027066745.1 Flavobacteriaceae bacterium | reverse complement strand
ATGCAGTTCCATTCCTCTATTATGAGCCTCAGTAGTAATAAAGCTTAAAGGGTCGTAAAATGGAGAAGGAGCAGTACCTTGAGTACCTGTTAAGAAGTGTGACCACGGATCTATATTAGAGTCGTATAAGGCATCACTTGCAGGCCTTACTTGAAAGAATAAGCTATTAATTCCTTTGGCTTTAAAATCGTCTAACATGGCAATCAATTCATTTTTTTGACTTGCACTTGATGCTGATGCTGACGAGGGCCAATCTAAATTTGCAACAGTTGAAATCCAAACCCCACGCATATCGCGTTTTGGGTGATTTGGGTCAGCTTCTGAAGTGACAGGAGTTCCAGGGTTGTTTTCTGAAATTGTAATAGAAACAGTAGCAGTATTAGACTCAGCACCATCAGTATCTTTTACGGTATAGGTAAAACTATCACTACCAAAATATCCTGTAAGTGGAGTGTAGGTTACTTTGTTATTAGCGACCACAGCAGTACCGTTAGTAGGATTCGTTTGTAGTACAATAGTAGCAGGGTCAATATTATTATTTGTATCAGTATCATTTGCAAGGACATCAATAATTTTCATGTTGTCTTCTAATGTTTGTACAGCATCTGCAATAGCTATTGGGGCTTCATTTGGTGTAGAAACGAGTTGTCCTAAAAATGCAGAAATCACATCGGTCATGTCAGCCAATGGAGAAGTTTCTAAAGTGAATGATAAGTAAAGTACAGAGCCTCCAGTTGAAGAGCTTCCAAAATTACCTTGATAATAGACACCGCCCATTTTACCAGACTGTGCATAATTTAAGACTACAGATCCGCCATTGGTATTTATGGCATCAGGGTATGAAGTTGTGTATTCTTCAGTATTGAAATTAATGGTTTTACCATTTAAAATTGAAGAGGTTACACCTGAAGCTGGATTGTAACTTGTGGCACCATCATCTACATAAATGGCTTTTAAATAATTGGCATAAAAAGCTTTATCAGCCGTAGAACCTTTATTTGAAAGATCCCAACCTAATTCATCACCGGTAACTAAAAGGTTACCACCATTTTCTAAGTATGTTTTTACTAAGGCTTGCTCTGCAGTTGAAAAAGTTTCATCTGTTGTAGATTCGTCACCTAATGTCCAGATGACAGCGGTATAATCATTTAAATTTACAGCTCCAGAAATAATATGTTCATTTTTTGTTGAAGCAATTTGCATGGCTGTACCGTTGTTGGTTGCATTGACATATTTAGCAATAAAATCTTTTGTGGTGTTTGAATAGCCACCACCTCTTCGGTCAAACCCATCAACGATCAATACTTTGTCAGCTCCTGTTCCTGAAGCTTTTGACAAAATAATAGATGTTGCACTTTCAACAGCAGTACCATTGTCATCGCCAATAGCGGTGAGTTTATAGTGTTTAGGTTCGCTTGTAGGAACTTCAACAAAATTGGTGAATGAGTTTAATTGTATTGAAGTAGCACTTGCATTTAGTGTAGTTTCATTGGCGGCTAATTTCCAAGTCGTTTGTGTATCATCTTGTGCATAGTACAATCTATATCCTGTAAGGTTAGATTCTGTATTGGCTGTCCATTTTGCTTCCACACCATTTGAGCCAAAAGCAGCGACTAAAAACAGCTTTGGTTTACTAACAGATACACCTGCATAACAAGCAACATTTGCAGCATTGGTACGAATACTCGCCATCATATTGAATACATTATTACCAGGACATTCTGTTGATGTACAATTAGAACTTGGGTATTGAACTTTACCAGTTCTATGTCCTGAAACATTTGCTATGGTATGTCCCAAATTGGTATTATGTGAAGTAGCCAAAATATTAATATTTTTATCGGAAGCATCCCAAGCAATCATTTGTTCAAGAGCAGTAATTATTGTAGCGTTTGGTTGACTAGCAGAATATTGTCCAATAAGGCAAATTCCTGTTGAACTTCCATTCATACATGGTGAATGAGCACCTCTAATTTTATCACCTCTACCTTCATAGAGTACACCATTAGGATCAATTAACCAATTGTAACCAATATCTGACCACCCTCTAGTATTAACATGATAGTCCCAGTAGCCTTTTACCACAGCACCATAATCACTACTTACTGTGTTTCCAGCAGAATGATGTACAACAATATGCGTTGGTGATATAGAAGAACCAGATGGTTTAGTACAGCTTCCATCAGGACACCAATCTGTCCGTCCTTCAAAAGCAGGTTGTACACAATTGCCTTGTATCGCTTTTAAAACCACTGCTTTTTTTGGTTTAATTCCAGCTTTTTGTCTAGCCTTTTCTGTAAACTCTGGTATATATAATCTAAAAACAATATTAGAATTAAAAATTTCGGTTGATTTAAATTCAATTTCTGAAAAAGAAGTGTCAATAAATACAGCATCGAATACAACTCTATCAAGATTTTCACCGTCTGCAGGTTTTTTAAAAGCAATCCAATCAGACCATTGCCCTTTTACATTAACTCTATATGATACCGTTTCTTTTAAGTTTAAATCTTTACTGTAAGCTGATAACATGACAAAGGGTGCATCTCCTTTGTAATTTATTATTGCATTTTTTTGTGCAGCTTTTTTATTAATATTTGTAAAATTCTGGATGATTTCAATATTTTTATCTTGTGAATAAATAAAGAAAATGTTTGTGAAAAGCAGAAAGAAGAAAAATATTTTCTCCTTAATAAAATGTGTAATTTTTTGCATCTTTTTGCTGTTTTAGAATGAATATTTTATCTCCTTGCTAAATATTAAGCTAGTAATCAATCAGTTATTTTCGTAAATATACAAAATTAGAATTTGTTTTATTTCAAACAATTGAAATTTATTTTGTTTAATTTTAAACAAGTAATAGTAAAATAGGGTGTGGTAATTAAAAATAGTTCTTACCAGAGAGGTCAAAATACCCTAATGTTTTTCCATTTTTTTCAGCTTTAATAAGTGAAGTTTTATTTTTTGAAAGTTTATAATTTCCTAATGGGATGATGGTAGTACCTTGTTTACCAATAAGCCCCATGTTGTTTTTCTTTTGGACTAAGAAAAAAGGGTTTTCACCATCATAAAATATAGAAATACTGTCGTAAAAATCAGAAAGAACTCGTTTACCATTTTTATCAAATACTGTGGCTCCAGCATTAGTGATACCTATGGAATAATTTTTATCAAGATCGTATAATCTTGTGTATTTAAATGGGATAACTATGTTGTTGCTAATATTTAGCATGCCATTTTTTTTATTTTTTTGAGCAAAAAAGAGGCCTTTTTTATTAGACCATGAATTGAAACTTATCTCTTCTTCTAAAGTGATTGGATTTGTGGTATTAATTTTCAGGTGAGTTTGTCCAGAATTTTTATAAATAACTGCTTGTTGAAATTCACTCCAAAATACTTGATCATATATTGGTTCTAGAATTTTTATGCCGTTTACACCAATAGCACCTTTTTGATGGTTTAGCTCAGTTATAAACACGCTGTCTTTCTGATTGATAGTTATCGCATCGTAGATTACAGGAATAAGTGTGTCTCCAATAAAATTTAAGACACCCATTTTAAAATTGTTTTGCACTAAAAATAATTGAGACTTCTGGTTTGATATTGAATCTTGAAAGGTTTTTATAAAAGAGATGTTATCAAATTGAGCAGGAATAACAGTATCATTTGTCGTATTAACAACACCCCATTTTCTATTTTTCAAGACTTTAAAAATAGAATCATTTATGGGTTCTATATCTTGATAATTCTCAGTAGAGAAAAGTGGATTAGAATTTTTATCAACTAGAATTAGGTTATTATTTTGAATAACTCTAAAAAAACCTTTTTGGATATCTAAAATAGTTTCATAATTCAAGTTCTTTTCTTTAGCATTGTTTAGGTTGACGGAAATCCAGGTATCATTCTTTTTTGCCCAACAAAGGCTGTCATTAATTTTATGAAAGGGCTCATTATATCCAAAAGCCGTTAGTTGTTGTCCGTTTTGATTAAAAAAACTATAGGTTTTCTCTTTTTTTACTAAAAAGTGATGCTTGCCAAATTGTTTTATATGTTCATATATTGTAGGGAGTAAAGTTTTTCCTCTAAAATTTTCTAGACCCCAAAGGCTGTTTTTTTGGACAATAATAGTGTTTTCTAGACCAACCAATTCATCAAAATAATGCAATGCTTGTACATTGTGTAGTGTGTCTGTTAATGCAAATTGCTTGTTCTTTTTAAATAAATACTGCTTGCCATTGTACAGTGCAATATTGGTATACACAAATGGAACAATTTCTTTTCCATCACTATTTATAATACCATAGTTAGCATTTTTTGAGAGGATAAAATTTTGTTGAATGGTATCAAAAGCAATTTCATCATAGGCAATAGGAATCACGACCTGATTTCCTTTTTTTACAACACCAGTTTTTCCATCTTGAAAGACTTGAAAATAGGTTTTATCTAAAGGAATTATTGCATCAAATTTAGGCTTTAATATCAAATCTCCTTCTATGGTATACAGCCCTTTTTTATTTTTATCAGTAATTGTTAATAGGTAATTGGTATTGTAGAAATCGACACTTTTATATTGAAAAGAGATTAAGGTTTTATTGTTATTTGTAATTGCTCCCCATAGTTTGTTTTTTACAGTAGGTATGAGTTGAGTTTGTGCAGTACAAGAAACCAAACTAAAAAGTGAGAGTACAAAGGTGAATAGTGATTTCATATTCAAGGCATATTTTACTGCAAAGTAAGAATATTTTTTTACATAAAGTTTTAAGCGGTTTATATATAGATAAAAGTGTCTTGTCTGCTACAAATAAAATTATGATTTGATTATGGTAACACCTACATTCTTTCAGGGACATCAATTCCCAACAACTGAAATGCACTTTTAATCACCTCACTTACTTGTCTAGATAATTGAGTTCTGAATATTTTTTCTTGTAAATTTTCACATCCTAAAATAGGTACACTTTGATAAAAAGAATTGTATTCTTTTACCAAGTCATAGGTGTAATTAGCAATAATTGCTGGACTAAAATTACTGGCAGCAAGTTGTATGATTTCAGGAAACAAAGCCAATTGTTTAAGTACTGATTTTTCTTTGGGGTGTAGTGAAATATCGTTTATAGTTGCGGAATAGTCAAAATCTGCTTTTCGCAGTATGGATTGAATTCTCGCGTAGGTGTACTGTATAAAAGGACCTGTATTTCCATTAAAATCAATAGATGCAGCAGGGTCAAATAAAATTCTTTTTTTCGGATCTACCTTTAAAATATGATATTTTAATGCACCTAAACCTATGGTTTTATACAAGCTTTCTTTCTCACCATCAGTATAACCTTCTAATTTACCTAGTTCTTCTGAAATTTCTCTAGCTGTATTGGTCATGTCAATTAATAAATCATCAGCATCGACAACAGTACCTTCACGAGATTTCATTTTCCCAGATGGTAGGTCTACCATACCATAACTTAAATGATACAAGTTTTCAGCCCAGTTGTAACCTAATTTTTTAAGGATTAGAAATAAGACTTTAAAATGATAATCTTGTTCATTACCAACAGTATAGACCAAGCCGCCTACATCAGTATAATCTTTAATTCGTTGTATGGCTGTTCCTATATCTTGTGTCATGTATACCGCAGTTCCGTCAGATCTCAATACAATTTTTTCATCTAGACCTTCATCGGTTAAATCAATCCAAACAGAGCTGTCTTCTTTTTTGAAGAATATACCACTTTCTAATCCATTTGCAACAACATCCTTACCCAATAAATAAGTTTCACTTTCGTAATAATTTTTATCAAAATCAACACCTAAATTTTTATATGTTTGTTCAAAGCCGTCATAGACCCATTGGTTCATGTTTTTCCATAGTTTAACAACTTCACTGTCACCTGCTTCCCATTTTATAAGCATTTGTTGTGCTTCAAGTAGAATAGGAGCTTGTTTTTTTGCTTCGTCTTCTGTATACCCGTTGGCAATCAAGTTTAATATTTCTTTTTTATACTCTTGGTCAAATCTCACGTAGTAATTTCCAACCAGTTTATCGCCTTTTAAACCAGTGTTTTCAGGGGTTTCATTATTACCATAGCGTTGCCAAGCCAACATGCTTTTACAGATATGGATGCCTCTATCATTTATAATTTGTGTTTTATAAACTTTTTTACCAGAGGCTTTAATGATTTCAGCAACAGAATAACCTAATAAATTATTACGGATATGACCTAAATGTAGAGGTTTATTTGTGTTAGGTGAAGAGTATTCTACCATAACTGATTTGTTATCTCCAGTAGTGGAAACAAAACCAAAGTTTTCTGAGGTATAAATTTCTGAGAAATTAGTTAAAAAGTATGTATCACTAAAAACCAAGTTTAAAAAGCCTTTTACCACATTGAAATTTACAACTTCATCAACATTTTCAACCAAATAGCTACCTAAATTATTACCTATTTCAACAGGGTTTCCCTTGATTGTTTTTAAAAAGGAAAAAACTACAATAGTAATATCACCTTCAAAATCTTTACGAGTAGCTTGAAATTCTATCTTGTCAATTTCAACGCCATAAAGTAAGTGTATTCCTTTTTGAAGTATTTTTTTTATTTTTTTCATTATTGTTGATAATTAAGCAGTGCAAATTTAAGATAAATAACAACTTATTTGTTATTTTTAGTCATCATAAAATAAGATAATTTAAATGCAAAAAAAATATACCCTACAAAAATCACCTTTTATAGTACCAACTACTGATGGTAAGCTTATTGAAGAACATTTCGGATTGGCATGTGATGCAAATTCTGAAATTAGTATAGCACACATGATTGCTCCTTCTGGTTGGAGTGAGCCTTTTCAAATTCCAGAGTTTGATGAATATACCTATATTATAAAAGGAAAGAAACAGATTAACATAGATGGTGAAATTGTAATTTTAGAAGCAGGACAATCTATTAAAATTCTAAAAAATACAAAAGTAAAATATTCAAATCCATTTAAGCAAGTATGTGAGTATTTAGCAATATGTTTACCTGCATTTTCACCAACAAAAGTACATAGAGATGAAGCATGATATACAACCTTTTATAATTTAACCGCTGTAGCATGTTTTACAGAGAAGTATTAAACTGCACTGAAGTAACAGGTAGTGAACTGTAGGTAGACTTTAATTTTTTTTGAACATTAATCGGCAATTCATTTAAACCTAAAAACACTAACTTAAAGTAACTTACTAATACTGTAGATGGTAAAAATATATCCGTATCTCAATTATGGTGGAATGTTTTTCATGAGTTTGCAAATGAATTACGGTTAAAAAATCAACTTTATTATTGAGTCCTACATCAGGTTTAAAGGAATAATGAAGATACCCCAAAAAACAGGACAGTAAATTAAGTTCCAAAAATAAACTTAAATTTACAATTATGACACGAAGAAAATTCACATCAAAATTCAAGACCAAGGTTGTTTTGGAATCATTAAAAGAACGCGAGACTACCCAAGAATTAGCACAGAAATTTGAGATAACTCCTCAACAAATTAATTTATGGAAGCGAGAGTTTCTAACCTCCGCAGAAACAGTTTTTGATAAAGGGTTAAAATCGAAAAAGACAGAGAGTCAAGAAAAAGAAGAGCATTTATTAAAAGTTATAGGTCAGCAAAAAGTAGAGCTTGATTTTTTAAAGAACGCCTTGCGTTAACCCCTAAAAAGGAACGACAGATAATGATAAGCAAGGGTCATTCAAAATTAAGCATTGTTAAACAATGTAATTTATTAAACATTCACCGTTCAGGTTTGTATTACAAATCAAATGGAGAGCGTGAATTAAATTTAGAACTTATGCAATTAATAGATAAACATTATACTAAATATCCTTTTAAAGGAGCAAGACGTATGCATACATGGCTCACTATGGATAAAGATTACAAAGTGAGCCGTAACCGTATAGAAAGGCTATATTATAAAGTTATGGGGCTAAGGGCAATTATGCCTGGTAGACACACAACAAAGCGAAATAGAGCACATAAAATATATCCATATTTACTAAGAAACTTAAAAGTGCATAAGCCAAATCAAGTATGGGCAATAGATATTACTTATATCCCAATGCAAAAAGGATTTATGTATTTAGTGGCTATTATAGATTTACATAGCAGATATGTACTTAATTGGTCTGTTTCTAATACTATGGATGCACAATGGTGTAAAGAAACCTTAGAAGAAGCAATAACAATACATGGCAAACCAGAGATTGTAAATACAGATCAAGGTAGTCAATTTACCGCTGAGGTATTTACCTCTCTAGTATTATCAAATGGCATTAAACTATCTATGGATGGCAAAGGAAGAGCAATAGACAATGTGTTTATAGAACGTCTTTGGAGAAGTGTTAAATACGAGAGTATTTATCTAAACCCACCAAACTCCGGAATAGATTTATACAAACAACTCAATACCTATTTTTACTTTTATAATAATCAAAGAAGACATCAAGGAATCAATAATCAAATACCTTTTAAAAGGTATTTAGAGAAACATCAAAATGCAGCTTAAAATGAACAGTAATCAGAACTTAATTTAAACTGAAAACTGTCCTAATAAATGGGGGTACTTCATAACACTACCCACGTTGATTCAACCAACAATATTTATTTTTATTTTTTATATCATGGGCTCTTATTTTTCAGAACTTGAAAATTCTATGACAAATATTTCCATTTGGTGGCAAATTTTAGCTTTTCTAATATTAGATGATATGACACAATATTGGTGGCATAGACTATCTCATATAAATAAAAAAATGTGGAAACTTCATAGACCTCATCATGTCGTGGAAGAAATGGGAGTACTAGTCACCTACAGAAATGCAGTATTATATTATGCATTTATGCCTGGAATTTGGTTTTCGGCTATTTTAATTTATTTAGGAATGGGATATGTTTATCTCTTTTATTTACCCATAAAACTAGTAATCATATTATTGGCACATAGCGAAACTAAATGGGATAGGTTTCTTTATAAACACAAAATACTTAGCCCTTTAGCATGGGTTATAGAGCGGACAATCTCTACACCAAGCACACATTATGCACACCATGGATTAACTGCTGAAGATGGAATATCAAACCCAAATGGTAATTATGGAAATCTACTTTTTATTTGGGATGTGATTTTTGGAACTGCAAAAATCACACGTAAATATCCTGAAAAATTTGGTGCTTGGAATCAAATTAAAGAACCTTGGTATGTACAACTCTTTTTTCCTTTAATCACTTCTAAAAACCCTAATAGTGAATTACATTCTATCAAAACTAATAACGATTACGATCCGTCAGGAGATTTTAAAAAACATAATAAATAAGCTTATATTCAACAGAATTAAGTTATAAAATCGCCAAATAATAGTGTGTTAGTTTAATCGAGCTATTGTCTTTTAAGACCTCTAAGCTTCTTTTCAATCCGTTTTCTATCAAGAACAGTCGTAACTTCTTTAGTCAGAGCCATTTCAAACGCTATTTGTGCTGCAGTAAGATAACCTCTTTGATAATAATATTCGCCAACCAATGCATAGACCTCCCAATAATTAGGATTCATTCTTTTTATATCAGAAATTAACTCAGCACTTGCTCGCTCTTTTTTATCAATAATTTGGAGTAGTGTTTGCCGTAATTCACGATACCTTTCATAATTAGCAAAAGCCGTAGTTTTTATAAAATCGTCTTTAGGAATATTTAATTCTTCTTCTGAAATTGTCTTATTGATATTTTGATTTTCAAACTTCTGAAATACTTTATTCAAATCATAACTTACAAACTCGCCCAATTGATACGGGTTTGATGACACCCAAACTTTCAATGCTTTGGGCTGAAAAACAATCGAATGATGTGCCAATAATTGATTTAAGGCTTTTTCATTGCCATAACCAATTTTTTCACCCTTTAAGCCTTCCTTATTTCTCAAAATAGCGACAGCAATTTTTGGTGTAATTTTATCCTTTTCACTTAGCAACTCTTCTAATCTTTGATACCTATATTGAGAATGACTTTCTGCTTTATGTTTCCTATTATTACTGTCATCTGCGTAAGCCTTACTTTGAAAATGATTTGAACAAATCAACTTACCTGAATTGCTAACTTCATACACTCCAAAATTTTTAGGCGACACCTCAATAGACACCGCTTTACCATCTTTAGCACTTCCAATCAATATCGCTTCAGACACAAAAACCTCTCTCTTTTTTGCAATCGCTATGGCTTCATCAATCGTAGCAGCATATTGTAAAATCTCTCTCGTTAGCAATGATATGGGTGTTTTTGCTATAAACGGAATGTCAGACTTTCCGGCATTAATGGTAACTGTTAAGCCTTGATCGTTCATACCTGACACAACGCCAATCATACCGCCCCAAGTGACTGACATAAACTTATAGCCTTTATCTGGAGCTACAAATGCAATTACTTTCTCTTTGGCAAAATCATCACCTGCATAGAAGTCAAAATTACGCCCTATCAATAAATTGCCATCAGCCGAATTGTTACCCCAGACAGCAAAAGAAGAACATCCTACCAAAGCCAAATCTTTTAAGGCATGGCCGATATCATGTGCTCCGTGTAAATACAAACTTCTTAAATAACCATTCGCAATATCATCATATTGCTTGCCCGCATAACGAGACACGCCGTAAATTTCAGTTTTATACTCGTCATTAATGTGCAAATACAGCTTTCTATTATACCAAGCTAAAAATTTCACCAATAGCTTTTGTTTAAATTTTGAAGGTATTAATTCTTTTATTTTTGAGAAAAAAATGGCTTCTTGTTTTTGTAACAACTCTCGTGTGAGACTTCCGTTTGCCAAGCCTCTTTCTAATGGATTCCCTTTAATATAAAGCTCCCAAAGGCCATGTTTATTTTTTCTTAATTGATTTTTACCTAAGGTAAAAAGCGTGTCATTGATTTGTGTTCGTGCAGGAATTTGAAGCTCAACTTGATCAAAACTAGGTTGATTTTTTAGAGATTTGGAAATACCACAAGAGGTTAATAGGAGTAGTAAGCCTATTAATGCAATGAGATTATGTTTTATATTGTGAACCCCTCCGCCCATTATATTTGTTGTATAAATTTAAAAATTCTAACCGGACACCTCCCCTTGAAAATAAGTGGAGGAACTTTTGTTTCTACGAATTAACTATATTTTGTTAACGATTTCCATTCCAACGAAGGAGAAATCCCATAAATTTGAATTACTTCCATTAAGTAGGTTCCTCGTGCCTTGCTGTACTGTTTTTTTTTGCGTCAACATCATCTTGACTCTTGCATCTTGACTTCTTACTTCTTGATTCTTACTCTTGACTTGCATTTACAATTTTCTCTAATAATTTTTCTCTTCCAATAATTTCAGAGCAGGTCAATACCGCACTAATAGTTACTCCTAATACTCCATGCATATTTAAGCTTTGCCCAGTAAAAAATAGATTTTTTAATTTTGTTTTTGGAGATAAAAAAGATTTCATCGGACTATCAGCATCTTTTACATAGCCATACATTGACCCTCTATTTACACCTATATAATCTCTATATGATAAAGGAGTTGATGCATGTACAGACTGGATAGCTTCTCTAATGTTGGGGAATTTCTTTTCTAACTCAGTAAGGATCACCTCAATTTTACGAGCTTTAAATTCATTATAAGAAGCACCTCTATCATTTTTATCGACGATAGTATTCATCGTGTTTTCCCAAGGTTTCACTTCATCAAAATTCATATAACTAATAACGGTCATATTCTCTGCCCATTTATCACCCCCTTCTTTAGCACTCATTGATACCCAATAACCTTCTGGCCATGTTTTTTGAGTGTATTCTTGGGCTGTCCATACCTTTTTATAATCTTTAAAATGGTAATTATTATAATTCATATACGGAAAAGCCTTTGGCTTAAAAACAATATAAATACTAAATGCAGATATAATACTTTCTATATTGGTTATACGCTTTACATATGATTTTCGCAACCTATTATCACCTAACATCTTAATCGTATGCTTAGGTTCTATATTTGAAATAAATAAATCAGCTGAAACCTCAGTACCATTTTTAATAATTACTGAAGTTAATTTATCTCCATCAAAACCAAATTTCACAACTTCTCTCCTATTAAAAACCTCACCTCCAAGTGCTTTTAGCTTCTTTATCAATAATTTAGCAATTTGCCCTCCTCCATTTACACATCTATACGAACTTTGTATGTAAGAATTTACAGAGAGTGCATGAACATACAACGGTGTCTTTTCTCCGTCACCAGCATATAAAAAATTAGACCCTGCTAACACAGACTTTAATTTTTCGTTAGTAGTAATACTATCTAAAAAATCGCTTATTTTTAATGACAATAATTCTGTATTCTCATAATATACTGATCTTGGCTGTAAATTATACAAGGGAAAGCTATCACACGTTTCTCTTATCTTATTACAATACGCATGTATGGCGACTGCTTCGTTTGGAAATTGTTCTATAAGCTTATCAGCAAAATTATCATAACCTTGAGCATGAGGATATTCGATATCATCACCATCAAAAGTAATGACGTCATACTTGTCTTTATCCAATTTTTTAAGTTTTAAGTCATCCATAATGCCTAAATACTTAAAATATCTATATAAATTTTGACCTTTGTCTAAACCACCAATATAATGAATACCTGTATCGAAAATAGTCTTGTCTCTTACAAAAATTTGTAAATTACCACCATACTGATTGTTTTTTTCTAGCACACATACACTGTAGCCTTCTTTTGCTAAAATATTTGCAGACACTAAGCCTCCCAAACCACTACCAATAACAATAACATCGTATTTTTTCTTCATTTTTTCAAATAAATGATTCGTGAATTCGTTCGTTCTTGCTCTTCAAAACCGTTTGATTTAAAAAAGGTTGCTAAGGTATTATTTTTTATCAGTATAATTTCTTTAATATGCAACAATGATAAGTTTTCTATAGGTAGATTCAACACTTTACTTTCAGAAGAAACTATTAAAATTTCTGTTTTATCACTATTCAATTCATCAATAGTACTTACATAGTTTATACTTTTATGTATTGCGGTATAACAATTTGCCGCTATAGTTCTTTTCTCTTCATTTACAATAAAAGTAGTTATTCTTCTGTCTAATGACCGTGATACTAATATGATGTCTAATTGCCCAAAATCATCTGACAAATGAGCTATTCTCGCTTTAAGCGGAAGAATATCAGCAACTTCTTTATATAGCAATTTATTCTCTTTATACTCCTTTTTTACATTTTGAAACAGTTCTGCTCCTTTATAGCGATAGTTATTCAATAAAATATCTTTAAAATAACCTGCTTTTTCTATTTCATTGCGTAATAAATTAAATTTATCTTTATAAAAAACTGAAATATTTTTTGTTCTTTCTCTAGCAGAAACACCAAAAGAAGTATCATCAAACGGTATTCTCTTTCCTATTTTAACTGTCAAACTACCATCATAAATAACATAATCTTTTTTAGGTATTACCTCTGCATTTCCATGTAAATATAAAGGTAAGATGTCTAGTTTTAATTGTTCTGACAAAAAGAAAGCTCCTTTATGAAACCTACCAATCTTATTGGTAAAAGAACGTCTTGCTTCTGGAAACACCATCAAACAATAACCTTGATTAATTTTCTCTTTCAGATGGTCTAAATTACCATCAACACCACTTGACACAGGATAAAAACCAACCACTTTAGCCAATATACCAAATACTGGCGATTTATACACCCAATCATTTACCAAATAAATAACATTTGGAGTCACCATACCAATGGTTAGCGTATCTATAAAAGAGGAATGGTTTGCAATAATGACTGCTGGTTTTTTAAAGGTTTCATTATGTGGATTGATAATCTCTTTTTTAATAAATGGATTGCCATACAACACCACGGTTACCAATTTTGAAATAGCACCGTGTAACCATTTCATTTTTATCTTCTTTGAAATTGGAATCAAAGGAAAAATAGTAATACTCAATATTGATAAAAATATTGACCCCAAGCCATAAATAGCAAACAAGATTACAGAGTGTATAAATGTTCTTAATCGTATAGGAGCTAATCCTTTCGAAGTTCGCCAACCAATAAAGAAGTTGAAAATTAGTGGCTGAATGGTAAATGCGATCAATACTGCCGATAAAATTCCGATAATAGATATGACAGAAACGGACTGTAATGCAGGATGTTTGGCTACAATCAAAACACCAACACCTAAAATTGTAGTAATGACAGATAATAAAATTGACGTTTTATAAGTTGCCAATTCATTAATGCCATATTTATGTTTTTTCAACAAACCATTGGTCATAAAAATACTATAATCAACACCTAAGCCGAAAATAAACGTTGAAATGATGATATTAAAAATATTGAATGACACACCAAACAAGCCCATAACACCAATGGTAATCATCCACGTTAAAACTATAGGGATAATTGTAATCAATGCCAGTTCTATACTTCTAAAAAACAAAATCAGTATTAGGGCTACAGCCAATAAAGAATAACCAATAAGTTTATTGAAATCATCTTTTAAACTCCCTAAGAATGTTTCATTGATGTGTTTTCTATCAATCACAACGGTTTGTGGTAAACCAACCAACTTCTTTGATACTTTTTCTAGATTTTTATCATCAACTTTTACGAGAGATACCGCAGTTGAAAAATTTTCATCATCAGTAATAAACTCATCTAAAAACAAGGAACTGATTGACTGGTAATCAGCCAAGTCTATCGGACTAAACTCAGCGTTCAATGTTCTATAAAATTCTTTGAAAGTAGTGGGTTTAAATCCGAATTTGGCACCACTCTCTTGTAGGTTTTCTTCTAAGTGTATCTTTCTGTCATTCTGCCAAAAATTATTCCATCTTGCTAATTTCTCTTCTTGATTTTTTTTTGACAAAACGATTGAACCTACAGAACTAAAGCTTAAGATATCGTTATTGTCTTTCAGGCTTGACAATTCATTGAAAATTGTATTATTAGCCGTTAAAGCGTCTTCGGCAGTAGTGCCATACGCAGTAACATAAATGGATTTTGACGCAAAATTCATCAAATTATCCAGCTTTTTTTCGGTAGCTTTTAATCCTTCTGTTTGAAAGTTCATTTTTGAAATATCTTGATCAAAAATGACATTTTTATAGGTAAAAAGGCTTACCAAAAACACAACCGATAAAACTCCAATTAAAATTTTATTGTTATGAAAAGGATAAGCTGCAAAATTGTCTATGACTGTTTTTTTCTGTGCTTTTCCATCATTCTTTAAACGATAGGCTTGTGGGATAAATAACAATGCAAAAATTGAAGAACTGATCACACTTATAGATGCAAAAATACCTAAGTCTCTCAATGCTTCTGACTTTAAAAACAACAAACATAAAAAAGCCATAGCCGTAGTTATACTACTCATTAAAATAGGCTTAGTCACATCTTTATAAAGCTGCTTTACATCATTATTGTTTTTATAATGAGTCAATATATGTAAGGCATAATCTAGTGTGATTCCTAATAAAACGGAACCGATTCCTAAAGATATAGATGATATTTGACCTTTTAAAAGATATAGAATAGCAATCGCCAATAATGCTCCGAAAATAGTAGGAATAAATAAAATGATTGGAATTAACAATTTTCTATAAAAGAAAACTAAAATCAACAATAGTACTGATAAAGCAATACTAATGGTAAACTGAATGTCATGTTTTATTTGACTTGCATTTGCGACAGCTATAACTGTTGAACCATAATATTCACTAGAAACGGTATTAGAAAACGCCTTATTTAATCTTTCTTGTGTTGCATACAACTTCTCTACAAAGACTGTATTGCCATCCGTTTCGTTTGCCGCCAATTTTGGAACAATAAACAGTAGTAAATTCTTGTTATCTTTAGTGATTAAAAATCCGTTATGGATTTTAAAATTATCGTCAATTTTTAATTGCTCTAATTTTTTTAAGCCTAAAAACGTGAGACCCAACGGATCTTTTAGTATCGTTTTCTTAGCAACAATACCCGTAGGAGAAATTAACGTTTTATAATTGGCCTTGGTAATTTCTAGAATGCTATCTTTATGTAATCGTTGCTCTATAGATTTATAATCACTTTCATTTAGAAAAAGTGGAATATTTTGATAAACAAAATCTAACGTTTTATCAATCTCATCATTGGCAATTTTACCTTGTATAGCCTTAATATAATCATCCTTATAATTATTCAAGCTATCAACCAGAGTTGATGCATATTGAGTTAAATCGTCTTCATTTCCATTATTCTTCGTTTCGAGATAAACTATAATTTTATCAGCAAAATTTACATGTTGTAATACTTTATTGGTAATGTCAGATTTTTCAGAATTTGGAATTAGCTTGGTGATATCTTCTTCAAACTTTAATTTTGAAGCGGTAAAAGTCAAACCAACAAACACAAGTAGCATCAAACCAAAAGCAAGTAGCTTATGCTTTTGTAAACTGTGATATATTTTAATAAAAAAATTATCCATGTTTAACTTGGGTTTTACTTTTTAGGCTTAACATGACATATCCTATCAATCCGAAAAGAATAGCCATACCAATTGCCAGTACAAAACTACCCACTACATATTGAATTAAGTGTGCTTTGACATCAAAATTTGAATCTATTTGATCAAATTCAAAAGTTTTTTTACTAGCCAACACCAAACCACCCATTTTTAAACTTCCATAAATAATAAAGGGAATAAATATAGGGAAACTCACATTAGAGAATGCAAAACTGATGGTCTTATTTAATTTTAAAAAAGCGGCTACCACCACTGATAATATGGAATGAAATCCCCAAAAAGGAGAAATACCAATAAAAGTGCCTAAAGCAATAGACAATGATTTTTTTAATGTTGAATCATTACTACCAATTAGATCTTCTTTAAAAAAACGTTTAAACCCTTTTTGTTTGAATTCTCTATAAAGATCTCGTGGTTTTATATAGACAATTGCAATGATTAACAACCAAGTATTGATAGCACTAATTCTAACAAAATCTTTAAAAGGTCTATAATGTGAAACTCTTTCTAAAGGGTCATAAAGCACTCGAATGGGGATGTTCTTCACCAAAATGCCACGCCAAGAGGCTTTAACCATAACTTCTACTTCAAATTCAAACTTAGTACTTAAAAATTTAATTTTGTTAACTTCTTTTACAGGATATAATCTAAAACCCGATTGTGTATCTTGTAATTCATGTCCTGTTTCTGCCCAATACCAAAAGTTTGAAAATTTATTGGCAAAACTATTTTTTCTAGGCATGCCTTCTGCATTCAAATTTCTTGCACCAATCAATACTATATTCTTATTTGAAGAGTTCTTCAACTCTTCAATAAATAGCGGAATATCATCAGGATAATGCTGACCGTCAGAATCTATAGATAAAGCATATTCAAAACCTAAGTCTTCTGCTTTTTTCAAGCCTAGCTGCAAAGCATTCCCTTTTCCTTTATTTTGCTCTAAATGGATTTGTTCTAAATCAGGATAATTTGATAAAATAGCTTTTGTAGTATCTGTAGAGCCATCATTAACTATAATAATATGGTTGGTATACTTTAAAACACCATCAATAACTCTTTTTAGAGTTTTATGATTGTTGTAGGTAGGGATGAGTACGCAATAATTAATTGCATCATTTTTTTGAGATATTTCTTGAATTGTACTCACCTAGAACTTTAAAGTATTAGAGTCCCGAAATTACATTTTTTTCTTCGGTTGAAAAAAATTTAGATTGTAAAACATAAGCTTTGATGTATACTTTTTTTGCTTTACTAGAAACCTTTTTTAAATGCTTATAAATATAGGCAGCATCTTCACTTTTATTTGCTCTGTATTTTAATATTTTGGGTGAATTCTCTTGTATACTTAAACGAATTACTCGCAATTCAATATCTTTAGGGTTCTCTGCAATAATATACTCTAGCAAAGCAGCACCTTCTTTAAAATATTTCTTTTTATTGCTAATTTTTTTAGCATGTTTTGCCTTTAATGTCAATCCGGCGGCTTTGTAAGCAACAAGTACAGCCTTATCTGTTTTTTTAATGTTTTTTAATTTTTCAGAAAACTGTTTTGACACTTCTTTAGAGTCTGATGCTTTTACATACAAGTCCCTCAATTCAGAAACTGAAGGTTGCCCAATAAAAAGAGAAATAAAAACGATGTAAAAGGTTATTTTCATTATGAATCTACTCTAAAAGTTCCACTAAATTTCAAGGCCAATACTTCATCCATTTTGGTTATATTCTTTACTTTAAATTTACCATCTTCTTCAGTAATAGTCAATTCTAACTTCAAGTTTGAATTTATATTCCATAAACAAGGTTAAGTCTAAAGCCTTTTCGGTCAATTCTTTTATAATTTGAATCATACAAACGCCTGGCATTACAGGATTGTCAGGAAAATGACCTGTAAAAATTTCATGGTCTTTATTAATGATAACCTCTGTATTTACCTTGCCATCTGCATAGGTAAATGACTTTATTTTATATAAATCTTTTAATAGCATTATTCTCTTTTCTTTCCAAATTTATAAAAAACACCAATCTGAACTACAGAGTTCACTTTATTATCTAAACCATCTTCTTCATAAAAACTATCTACATTTACATCAATAATCCCTCGCTTGTAACGAGCTTCAACACCTAATCCATTTGGAAAATCATAACCAAATCCAGCAGAAAAGCTAAGATCTGCTTCAAAATTAACGCTATAATATGTGTCACCACTATATGATTGTGTATTACCATGAAGATTAAAATCTATACCTGGTGCTATTAATAAAAACATTGGTATTCCTTTAAAACCATAAAACTTATTAGTGAGTTTTATACTTAAATATTCCAAATCATATCTTTTAGATCCTTGCCTGGAATAGCCTATTTCAGGTTGTAATGCATATTTACCTCCAAACCGTAATTCACCAATTGCTCCAATGTAAAATGCAATTTTTGAACCATCCTTAGTTTTCGTTATAGATGCAATATTAAGTCCTGTTCTAACTCCTGGTTTAAATGTCACTTGTGAAAAAGATTTTACACTAATTATTATCAGTGATAATATCAAAATTATTTTTCTCATATTTTATAGCTTATATTCTCTTGCAAAAAACCGAATTAATTATGCAAAAATAAGACTTCTTTTTGAATTGATATCAAATTATAATTACAGGTACAAATACTGTTCCAATTTGTCAATTTACAATAGTAGTGAAATTTCTCTCTACTAAGCACATCTCTATATACAAACTAGCGAGAGGGGTAGACTTCGTAGAGTGAGACATCGCTAAGTAGAGAACTCCTCGCTACCGCCAGTTTGTAACTGGTAGTAAAAGCACTACCTCTCTTCTGGTACGCCACTAATTGCAAATTAGTCCTTCTTACTCATAATCGCCACAAGTTAATCCAGAAGTGTCGGGACTTGCGGGAGCTGAGTTAATTTTTATTAATGTTATGTAGGTACGAGCGGGACGCTCGCACCAGCATGGGAGCGACCGAAGCTATTCTAGCGGGAACCTATATTTTATCTTTTTTTAATAACATATTTTAAAAATCAAATTTATAATTTACACCTATTTGAATTACTTTGTTTGATAAGGTTCTATCTTTATATTTTTCTCCACCTAGTGGGCTATTATCTACATGCAATTTAGACATATCTAAAAAACCTCTTTTAAAACGTGCCTCGACACTTAAATTGGGCAATAATTTATATTCTACCCCTATAAAACCGCCCATATCAAAGCCTAAAATATCAACAAGAAAACTAGCTTTTATATTATCTTTAATTCTAAAGCCAGTATAAAGACCAATTATTGCCTGTAAATTATTATCATTAAATAATGTGAATTTATTAGCTATAGCCAAAGAAAGGTAATCTAATTCTATTTCTGGGTTTATCACTTCACCCGCTAGAGTCTCCCTTCGTTTTTGGACTACAGCTCCCTGTCTAGAATATATCCATTCTGGCTGTAACGTATAAGAATCTGAAAATTTAAGCGTCAAGAATGCACCTACATAGAAATCTGGTCTATTTTCAGCATTAGCATTGGTAATATTTGCTAAATTCAATCCTGTTTTTATTCCTGGTCTTAGTTTCACCTGAGCATTTATTGAAAAGAAAAAAAACAGACTTATTAATAATAGTAATTGTTTCATTTTGTTTTTTATCAATCAAATCTATATACAAAAATAGTACTTCTTTTTTTAATTCGTATCAAGATACTTTAAATCAATCCTTAACTTTATATTTTTGTGTACTATTGAAATTTTTTTTGCTAAAGCTTTTTCTATTTGACTAAAAGTAATCATTACTTTTTCCTTTGTTTTTGAGGTATTTACTATTTTTTTGAGTTTAAAATTAGATGGGTTGACAAAGAAAAAATTAGTCCGTTTATTAGTCTTTGATTGGTAAACAATAGCATCATCATTGGTATACATTTTTTCTATGTGATACTTTTCTTTTAACAATAATTTGAAATCCTTTTTTAAGGTGTTTACTATTATTTTTTTATTGAGCTCATCTAAAACAAAATTAGTTTTAAAATCATTTTTTATGAATTCTAAATCTAATATTCTACTACCAAACTCGGTCGCAAAGACTATTCTATAGTGCTCATTTTCAATTTTCTTGATAATCATGAGTCCGCCCAAATGATGACCATAAACCTCTATCTTTGCTTTATAGACATAATCTTTTATACTGTCAGAAAAATAAGAATTGGTATAGGTTTTACTTATGACTTTTGTTTCAATCAGATTTTTGGTTGTATTCAGCGTACATGCTGACAATCCTAGAAATACGAATAGACTAATTAGTATACGTTGTATATGTCTTTTTAAATTCATTTTTAAATACCATATTAGAATTTTAAAGTTAAAGAGCCATAAGATTCTTCACTCCAATCGTTCCTCATTACTCCCAAAACTTCGGGACTG
>JAMONB010000434.1 GCA_027066745.1 Flavobacteriaceae bacterium | reverse complement strand
AAAGTCTTACTCGCTGTGATAAATACACAAAATTCTTTAATGCTGCTTTCAAATAATAAAGTTGACAAAGCAAAAAAAGGACTTGAGGAAGTACTTTCCATCATAGATGCTGCAACAACACAATACCCTGATCTGAAATTATTACCTATAAATACTGATATTAAAACAATTGATTTGATAACCGATATAAATTCTGTAAAGCAGATTATCAAAGAAGCAGAAAAAGCTTTAAAAAATGAGCACTTACAGGAAGCAAGAAAATTATTAACCGGATTGTCAAGTGAAATTGATATTACTACGGTAAATATTCCATTAGAAACCTATCCAAAAGATATCAAAGAAGTTTTACACTTAATTAGCCAGGATAAAATAGCTGAGGCAATCTTTGTTTTGAATAATACGGTTGATGGGCTTGTTTTCGAAAGTAGCATGTTACCAGTGCCAGTACTTAGAGCAGAAGTATTGATTGATGAGGCCATGGATCGTCATTTAGAAGACAGGACTGCTAATAAAGCAATTGTAATTAATTTACTTGATAATGCTGCATACCAGTTTAAACTTGCTGAAGTATTAGGCTATGGTACAAATAATAATATGTATAACGAATTGCAAAAGGATATTAGTTCTTTAAAGAAATCAGTTAATTCAGATCGTGATTTAAAGGATTTATTCAATAAGTTAAAACTAAAAGTAAGTAATTTCAAAGAGCAAATAATTTAATTTTAAAAGAAATACAACTTGTTATTTTCTATGACAAATAAAATTAAAATAATAAAGTAAAAAGTATATTTATGGAAAGATTTATTAAAAAATTCAAAGAAAAAGAGGCCAGTCTGGAAAAATCTTATATAAGTTCTGAATTGGAGAATATTGAAAAGATTACTTCAGATCTGGAAAGAGAGCATCAACAGATCATACAAGATATTGATGATGTGGATTATCTGTTAAGTCTGATAGAAAAGCATCAGATTAAAATAATAACTGACCCTGAAAAGGCCAGAAACCATGACAAGGGGTGGGTGACTAAGATAAAGAATGCCTTTGAAAAGTATCATTTAATGCATCCTGAGAAATTATCATCTTCAGATATTGAGTTTTTACAAAATGAGAAATATAAATTAGAACTTGAAAAGAAACATCTGGAAACGGAACACCATCATATTCATGGTCTTATTGCCAAAACCAGATCCTATGCCATGAATGTAATGGATAATGTGTGTAAAGATCTTTCCGGAGGGCAAACGGTTACAGAACTTGGACAGAAACTACTGGATCATTTTGGCAAAAAGATCAATCATGTATCAAGTTATGACTCTGGTAAAAAAGAAATAATAAAATTTTTAGAAGAAACTTTTTCTATAAATAAAATTAGTTCTAAAAAGATATTTGATATTCTTAAAAAAAGCAAAGTAATTTATTTTCAGCTGGATGTTTCTAATGTAATGATATATCCTCCATATGAAAATTTCACTGAGTTTACCACAACTGATTATGTTCCGATCTTTGGAGCATGGTTTATAAATGCTTAATTTTAAAATATACACAATGATCAAAGAATTAGAATCTCAGAATGCAAACACATTGGTTTATGAACTGGAAGATTATATTAGCCAATATGAAATTGAAATTATAGATAAGGGTATTGACGCTTTATTGAAGAATCGTAGTAAAGTGAATTTAATGATAGCCGTAAACGTAAAGGGAGAAAACCTGGGTGCTTTGGTGAAAGAATTTCAGGTAGGGATAAAATACTGGAATAAGGTCAATAAAATTGCCTATGTGACTGATAAAAAATATTGGAAAACATTGGTTGAAATTGATAATATTTTCACAAAAATTAAAGAAAAGTATTTTAATATTGATGATATTGGAAAGGCCTGGGACTGGTTAAATGCAGATTGATTTATAATTTTAGGAGAAGTTTCTGTATTGATAAATAGTGAAGAAAAAGGTTAAAGAATTTTGCTATAGAAAGAAATAAACCAACCTAGTCCAAGTCTGGGTAGGTTTATTTCCTTTTTCTTTCTGTTTTTTTGTAAATAAATTCAATAATAAAGCAAAATAACACCAAACTAATTGCTATTAAAACACCTGTTTTGTTGGTTGAATATTGTTGAATTATGAGCACAATTGTTGCTACAGTACATAGTATGAAGCCAATAATTGGTATTGTCTTACTTCCATTTACTTCTTTAGATAATTTGAAACCTACATAATTTACCATTGCAAAAATTAATAAAAACCCTACACTACCTGCAGTTGAAATACTTTCTAGATTTAGCGTATTAGCTAAAAATAAAGTCATAACTGCTGTAATAAATAGTCCAATAGGTTGGTTCCATAATTTACTTGTCAGTTCGTGGGGTAATTCATCATCTTCTGCAATTTCAAAGCTAACTCTACTTCCTCCATACAAAGAGGCGTTAATGGCAGAAAATGTTGAAATAAGTGCGGCAACAGTTATAATTGTAAAACCTAATTTTCCGAGCATTGGTTTTGCAGCTTCTGCCAATACATAATCTTGTGCTGTTGCAATTTTACTAAAAGGCAATGAGCCTACGGTTATTGTTGCGATTACTATATATAAAATAATTACAAAAATAACTGAATAATAATATGCTTTAGGTATGTTCTTTTTAGGATCTTTAATGTCAGGAGCTGCATTAGCTATCAATTCGAAACCTTCATATGCTACAAAAATAACCATACCTGCGGTTAATAATTTTAATGGAGATTCCCAATTGCTAACTGCTAATTGAGTTAAATTAGGGTTCCCAAAAAGACCATAAGCACCAATAAAAACAAATGATACCAGTATAATCAGTTTAATAATTACAGCATAGGATTCTATTTCACCAACTACTTTTATGCTATAATAATTAATTGCTGATGCAAAAATAATAATTGCACTCAAATAGATATGTGAATCTAGTGCTTTATCACTCGTTATTTGAAATAAATTAGGAGCATATGAACCAAATGCTGAAGCATAAAGAGATAACATAATGATGTAACTAACCCATAATAGATTATTAATTCCCCCACTAAATACATTTATTCCAAAACCTTTGTTTATAAATTTTACAGTTCCACCTCTGTCGGGAAGAGCTAAAGATAGTTTGACATAACTATAAGAAGTAATTAAAGCAATTGCTCCTGCAATAAGAAAAGAGATAGGTGTGCCTCCTTTTCCTAAGGATACTGCCAGACCTAAGACAGCAAAAATTCCTCCACCTACCATTCCTCCAATTCCAATGGATATCGCTTCTTTTAATCCTATTTTTTTTTGCTCCATTTTTATAAATTAATCCGGTTTTGATTATACGTTCATAGAAATTACGAATGTTCCAAATTCTAATAGTTAATATTTAAAAATTGATTTATCATTCTTTGATATCAAATTGCAGTTCCGGCAATTACCACATATCGGGAGTTTGTGCAAAAACCTTATTTAATTTAGGTTAAAAATAGGAAATTTACCTGATTGAGTTTCATTTTTCAGGAAATAACTTATACGGATTAAAAACACCTCTAATTTGCTGTTAATAGTAGGAAAATTTCTGTTCGGAAGTGGTTGTAAAAATTAAAAAAGCTTCCTCGAAAGAGGAAGCTTTTTAAAGTGCTTAACTAAATACCAGTTTTATCTAAAACCGGCAAAACATCATCATGCATCTACCTCAACATCTAAATTAGTAGTTACCTTTACAGCAGGTGGTGTAACCATGTGCTTTTTTACAGGACATTGGTCAACAGTCGCCTTGATTGCTTTGTTATACTTTGTTGGGAAAGTACCAGGTAAATTTACTTTTACTTCTATAGATTCAATCATATTTGTCATACGATTATAATCCATTATTTGTGTTAGAGTTACACCTTCTAAAGACATACCTCTTTGGGTTAAAAATGCTCTTACATACACTGCAGAACACATTCCTGTAGTTGCTAGATAAATCATATATGGAGATTCATCCATAGTAATCTCATTGCCATTAAACGAAGGAATAATTTTCCCTGTGTTATCAAAACTTATATCAATATTCATAATAGTCTAATTTTATTGTTTTAAATACCGGGCAAAAGTAAGGCGACCTTTGTTTTGTATTTGTAACTCAAATCACACTATTCTTCTATTTTTTTCGTATTCGTTGTTGCTTTGGTCTTTTTACCTGCATGTGGAAGTAAGAGATCTTGATAATCAAGTGTCCAACCAATGGTTTCTACAATACTTTGCATCATTAAAACAGCTTCCAAAGCTTCGTTTTTAGCCGTCTCCAATAAGCCACTTTCAGGAATTTTTGACATGACAAAATCTTTAGCTTTTACATTTAATTCGGTAAGGTCTGATGAGTCAAACTTATTGAATAAACCTTCTTTTTTATCGTAGTATTTTAGATCGGTTTCCAGAGATAAAACCTCTGGTTTTGGAAACTCAGTAAGTTTAACTACTTTTTTTTCATTGATGGCCTCCATTTTGATTTTTGAAAGATCAAATCCTACATGGGCTTTTGCATTGATCAAAAGAATAGCCTTTTTTTTACTGGTAACCATATTTAAGAATCGTTCTTTGGTATTCTCATAATGGTATATTTCGGCAAAATCTCCTTCCACAGTAATCAGTTTCCATACCCTTCTCATTTTCTCCAATAAAATAACAGACTGGGTATTGGTAATTTCATTAATATTTTGAAGTTTTATATAATTTATTATGAAATAGGTAAGTATGCCTCCTAATAAAAGTCCTAAAAGTGTTTCCATATCAATATGTTGCCTGGTTGATTATTTAAAGATAGCAATAATTAATAAAATGGGAGGGAGCATTTAGATTTCAAACAGATCTGCTGCAATTCCATCTGCCAAAAATTTGCCTTTATCGGTGATCAAAAGAGTTTCGTTATTTATATACAATGTTTTATTCTGAAGATATTTTTGTATTTTTTTTATTAGATTTTCTTTATAGTCTAAACCAAAACCCT
>JAMONB010000433.1 GCA_027066745.1 Flavobacteriaceae bacterium | reverse complement strand
TTACAGTTTCGACCTCTCCCATGAAGAGGTGAATCGGAAACCTCTAGGCCTTCTTCCGCCGAAATGGCTACATGAAGGCGTGACAGAGCCTAGAGGAATTCTTTTCGATTAAAATTACAGTTTGAATTTTAATTATTCAGGTAACAATCGAAACGATTTTCTATGATGCTCTGTAACACCAAATTTACGTATGGCATCACGATGCTGTTTGGTCGGATACCCTTTATTCTGTTTCCAATTGTACTGAGGGAAATCTAAATCAATTTTCTCCATATATGCATCACGATAAGTCTTTGCTAAAATAGAAGCTGCCGCAATACTTTTATATTTACTATCTCCTTTAACAATGGTTTGATGTGGTATTTTTTTATAAGGGTTAAATTTATTACCATCAACAATAATAAATTCTGGAACAATACTTAATTCTCTTATAGATTGATGCATTGCTAGAATAGAACTTTGCAAAATATTAATCTCATCAATCTTATCCTGCCAAACAAAGGCGACAGCAAATGCCAAAGCCTTTTCTTCAATAATTGGCTTCAATTCTATTCGTTGCTTTTCTGTAAGTTGCTTTGAATCGTTTAGCAACGGATGCCTGAAGCTTTTAGGCAAAATTACGGCTGCAGCCACTACTGGCCCAGACAAACAACCCCTACCTGCCTCGTCTGTACCTACCTCTAACTTCTTGCCAGAAAAATTTAGTTTTAACATAGTATTCAAAAATAGATTTAATTGTTAAAATCTACATGAAATTTTGGCAAAAATTTATCAAACAATTATTTTACCTTTGCCACAATTGAAAATTTATGTACAAGTACTTTTTTCTTATCATTATTTTATGCTTTAGCTTCAAGGTTGAAGCTCAAATTAACCCAAATAGACCAAATAGGGCTAATAATCAATTTGACATTAGTCAAAGGGACTCTATAAAAGATGAAGGAATGATTGACATTCAACTTAGTGGAAAAACACACTATACTGATTATAAGGTAATTTCTTACACCAACGACTCCACATACATTGACACTACTTTAACCATTCAAAAAGCCTATAAATTTAATCATTTACGTAAGGATAATTTTGAATTATTACCTTTTCATAATCAAGGTCAGACCTATAATAATTTAGCTTATGACTACTCAGATGTTTCATTATTTCCTGAAATGGGAAACAGAGCTATGCACTTTAATTATTATGAAATAAAAGATATTAAGACCTATAAGGTACCTACACCTACTTCTGAATTGGCATACAGAACAGGCATGCAACAAGGTCAATTTCTAGATGCTCTTCTTACCTTTAACACTTCTAAACGTCATAATTATTCTATCGCTTATAAAGGGTTACGTTCTTTAGGTAAGTACAGAAATACATTGAGTAGTCTTGGTAATATGCGATTTACATACAGTTATCAGACTAAAAACGATGCATATACTCTAAAAATGCATATTACGGCTCAAGATTTAAGAAATGATCAAAATGGAGGTTTACCTGAATTGTCTATTGGTTATTTTGAAAGCAAAGACAAGAATTTTAACGATAGAGCTAGAATGGAAACTAACTTTACGGATGCTTCAAGTTTTTTAAGAGGTAATCGGTATCATTTAATTCATGATTATAAAATTTGGCAACGTAATGACACCATTCGTAACAAAAAAAGCTATTTAAAAGTTGGTCATATTTTCAATTATGAACGTAAACATTATTATTATACTCAGGCTGTTGCGAACAAATTATTCGGAGATGCTTTTGATACAAAAATTTATGACAAACTAAACCATATCACATCTAGCAATGAAGCTTTTGTCGCTCTAAAATCTCCACTAGTTTTAGGTGAAGTGAAATTTAATGCTTCCTATTTCAAAACTAATTACGGGTATAATAGTGCTGTTTATTTAAACAATAAACAAATACCTTCTTCACTTAACGAAAGTTCATTTTCTGTTGGTGGAACTTGGCAAACTCATTTTAAAAAATTCAATATCAATGCCGATGCTGCAACTACCGTATCAGGTGTTTTTATTGGAAACTACATCAAAGCTTCAGCTAGTTTTAAACAAGATAGCCTCTTTACTTTTAAAGGTACTTTTTTAACAAATAGTAAATCTCCTAACCTTAACTTTATCTTAAATCAAAGCAATTATATTGATTATAATTGGTCTAAAAATTTAAAAAATGAACGCACTAGAAGTTTAGTCTTTGATTTAAAATCTGATAAAATCTTAAATGCTTCGGTACAAATTACACAAATAGATAATTACACTTATTTTAATGAAATAACAGAACCATCACAAGCAGACAAGACTATTAATTATTTAAAAGTAAAAGTCTCTAAAGAATTTAGAGTAGGTAAATTTGCATTAGACAACACTATAATGTACCAAAGAGTAGCTCAAGGAAACTCTGTATTTAAAGTCCCTGAATTGGTCACCAGAAACACTCTTTATTTTTCAGACCACTTATTTAAAGGAGATCCTTTGTTTTTACAAGCGGGAGTTACTTTAAAATACTTCACAGAATACCATGCCAATGCTTACAACCCTGTATTGTCTGAATTTCACATACAAAACGATCAAAAAATTGGAGGCTATCCTGTATTAGACTTTTTTATCAATGCTCAAGTACAACGTACAAGAATTTATTTAAAAGCTGAGCATTTTAATGCTGGCTTCAGCAAAACTGCTGATTATTATTCAGCACCAAATTATCCTTATCGGGATTTTATTGTACGGTTTGGCTTGGTTTGGAATTTCTTTATTTAAACCCAGTCCGCTTCTTCTCAAAAAGAAAGATTAAATTACATCAACCACTCAATCTCAATAGTAATTTATTTTGAATCTTTTAATTGTCTAATTTTAATAGAAAAAGCAGCAAATAACAAGGTCATAAACGGACTCAGGTAATTAAAAATAGCATAACCAGCATAAGAAAACGTATCGACACCCAACACACTAGATTGATAAGCTCCACAAGTATTCCAAGGAATTAAAACAGAAGTCACTGTACCAGAATCTTCTAAAGTTCTACTTAGGTTTTCAGGTGCTAAACCTCTATCTTCATAAGCTTTTTTAAACATTTTACCAGGTATCACTAAGGCTAAGTATTGATCACTTGCAATAGCATTCAAGCCTAAACAACTAAATACTGTACTTGCAAATAACCCAAAAACAGAAGTTGCTAGTTTTAATAACTCTTTAGTAATACGTGCCAAAGCTCCAATAGCGTCCATTACACCACCAAACACCATAGCACTTATAATTAATAAAATGGTCCATATCATTCCTTTCATTCCACCAGCACTAAATAATTTGTTCAAACTCACATTGTCAGTAGTAATTTCTGTGTCTACAAAAATTGCATTTACAATTGATTTAATATTTGATGTAGAAATACTATTCAATACTTCAGGCTGAAATATAAAAGCAAAAATTGCCGCCAATACAACACCTACACCTAAAGCAATAAGTGGTTTTGTTTTTGTTACAATCAATACAATAACTACAAATGGCACAGTAAATAAATACGGAGTAATATTAAAGGTAGTATCAATTGAATTAAGCAACCCGCTAATATCAGCACTCCCTGTAGTTTCAATATTCATGCTCAAAATACTAAAAACAATCAGAGTTATAATTATAGTGGGCACCGTAGTAAAAGCCATGTACCTAATATGTGTAAATAAGTCAGTCCCTGCCATAGCTGGAGCAAGATTTGTGGTATCACTCAAAGGCGACATTTTATCACCAAAATAAGCTCCAGAAATTACAGCTCCAGCAATCATACCCGAGGGGATACCTAAAGCACTCCCTATACCTACCAAAGCAATACCAACCGTTGCAGAAGTTGTCCATGAACTACCCGTTGCAATAGAAATAATTGCGGCAATAATAACTGATGCTGGTAAAAATATACTCGGACTCAACACTTGTAAGCCATAATAAACCATTGCTGGGATAATTCCGCTAACCAACCATGTCCCTGCTAAAGCTCCCACCAAGAACAAAATTAGTATAGGGACGAAAACACTCTTCAAATTCTCCCATATTTCTGAAATCATTAATTGTAAGGATACTTTATTAAAAAAACCAACAATTGCTGCTACACCACCTGCAGTTAATAAAATATATTGATTGGTATAGGTGCCTAACAACTCTTGCCCTTCAACAAAAAAGATATTATAAGCCAACATTGCCATTAAAATCACAACAGGAATCAAGGCTTCCCAAATATTTAATTCTTTATTCTCAATTATTTTCTGTCCAGATTCTTCAGAATCAATTTTTAGTTTTGTGATATTGTCTTCAGGGTTCATAAAAATGTTTTTTTAATATTGTAATGATACAACAATCTTTATAACTATAAAAATTGCTGTAAAATGTAATTTAGCAGCATAATGAACTACCTTGAGGCAGAGCCATCGAAGAATCAAAACAAACTTAATTGACTCGAATGAACTTTTGTATATTTCACTTTTGTTTGTCCTTGATTTTGTAAATATTTTTTATAACTTCTTCATTCGCGTATTTACCAACTGTATTAACATGATAACCACTTGTCCAAAATTTTCCACCCCATAATTTCTTCTTAACTTCTTCTTAACTTCTGAATGCAATCGAAATATCTCTTTTGTCATTATACTTTTTACTCATGAAATTATTTTTTTGGTGAGTTCATTGGAACACTCTGAATCAAAAAATAGGCATGATTATCATCTAATCCTATCTCTAAAAATTTAATCTCATATCGCTTCTCAATTTCCAAACAAATTTTTTAAATTACATCGCTTCAGAAAGTACCTATAAAAAAACCCTAAATTCAAATATGTTGAATTTAGGGTTTTTTTGTTTATCCTTTTTGAGTTCTATTATTCAAATAACGTATAATGAGAATTAAATAGAAGGGTCTGTTGGGGTATTAGGATTATTTAGCCTTTCTTCAAAAGGGTAAGGGTAGAAATTCCTATTTCTCTCACTTAAAAAATTCTCAT
>JAMONB010000432.1 GCA_027066745.1 Flavobacteriaceae bacterium | reverse complement strand
AAAATAATAACTTTAGCAATAATCTTAAGCAGCGTATTTGGTTACAGTCAAAATACAAACCAACACTATATTAATGGCGTTACAAATTTTGAAAATAAAAAATATAATGATGCTATTTCTGAATTCACTATTGCAATAAGTACAACACCAAAATTTAAAGAAGCCTTATTTAAAAGAGGGATTTGTTATGTGTTACTTAAAGATTATGGCAAAGCCATAAAAGACCTCTCTAAAGTAATTACAATTGACCCGTCTAATGTTAATGCGTATTATAATAGAGGTTTAGCCTACAAAGACATCAATGAAAAAAATAAAGCAATTAATGATTTTACTAAAACACTAAAACTATTACCCAAACACAAATTTGCTTTTTTTAATAGAGCTATTGTTGAACTATCACAAGATGACTTTGACTCTGCCTGCCTTGATCTATCAAAAGCAGCCGATTTAGGTTTGGAAGAGGCTTATGAGATTATGAAATACTCATGTAAGTAATTTTTTAAATAAACGAATAGCATTATTTTGTTAAAAATAAATAATACCAATTTAAAATTATAATGCCGTAAAGTAATAATGAATTATTTTTTGCTATCCCGAACCTTCGGGAGAAGGAGAAATTCTTTAGCATAGCCTTAGTTATTGTAAATAATTTTTATAAAAATATAGTGAAAAAGAAACGTTATTATGTGACATTATAATTTTAAATTGGTATAAGACAATATGAAAATAATTATAATTGGAGGTGGATTTGCAGGTTTAAGAGCATATTACCGTTTAAAAAAATCGAAAGAAAAACTTAATATTACTGTAATTGATAAACGAAAACAATTACTCGAAAAACCAGCATTACCTGAGGTTGCTTTTGCCGGTAAGTCTGTAAAGAGTGTCTTAATTGACCTTGAACCTATAATAACACATAAAGGAGGAAAATATATCAATGCAGAAGTTATTAAAATTAATCCTAAATTAAACCATCTTCATTTAGACAATGGTGATAAAATTGAATATGATTATTTAATTATAGCGTCTGGTGTTATAAAGGACTATTACTCAATTGAAGGGTTTAAAGAATTTGGTTACTCTATGTGTGATGATATTCAATCCTTAAAACTATGGAATAAAGTAAAAGAGTTTAAAAAAGGGAATGTAGTTATTGGAACAGCAAAAAGTAAATTTGGTACAAGAGTAAAAGCACCAAAATTAATTGCCCCTTGTGAAGGCCCTGTAGGAGAAGCAATGTTTATGCTTGATTATGATTTCAAAAAAAGGAAAATAGACAAAGAGACTTCAATTAATGTTTTTACACCTGGCGAAATATTTTTTGAAGACGTAGGGAATCACGTAAGAGAAAAAGTCGGAAAGATCATGACTGACAAAAATATTACGCTCCATAAAAATAAAGTAGTAACCAAAATAACAAAAGAAGAAATCCATTTTAGTGATTCAACTTCGCTACCTTGTGATTTGGCTATAATAATTCCGCCTTATAAACCTTTACCTTTATTTAATAATTGTAATTTAGGTGATGAAGCAGGGTTTATCCCAACAGACAAAACAATGAAACACCTTGATTTTGATTCAATTTATGCAATAGGAGACATTAATGCACTTGCACAACCAAAACTTGGCCATATAGCAGTCCATCAAGCGGATATAGCAGTTTCTGCCATATTAAAAGAAATTACAGGGAAAGGAACAATTATAAACTATGAACCTAGTATTTTTTGTATAATGAATATGGGTGGTCTTGATGCAACATTAATATATTCGGATAAATTATATAATGGCAAAAATGATTTAGCATTTCATAATCCAATTTCACGTATGATGAAATGGTCTTTTGATAGTTATTATTATTTTACAAAAGGACATATGTTTCCAGACTTTGCTGTTGAAGGTATGGAAAGATTCCTAAAATTATTTAAAGAAGATGAAGACAAATACATTCCGTTTAATGAAAAACGAGATAATCTATAATAATTTAAAAACAAATAAATGGACGATATAATTTTTTACGATAGATTGCAATTTGCTTTCACCATTACATTTCACTATATATTTCCACAACTTACCATGGGTTTGTCGCTAATAATTGTTTATTTTAAATGGCAATACATCAGAAAAAATATAGAAAAATATAATGATGCCGCAAAATTTTTTATGAAAATATTTGCTGTGAATTTCACAATGGGCGTTGTTACAGGTATTCCTATGGAGTTTCAATTCGGCACCAATTGGGCTAAATTCTCTGAACTTACAGGAGATATTATTGGGCAAACACTTGCAATGGAAGGATTATTCTCATTTTTTCTTGAATCTTCATTTTTAGTACTATTTATTTTTGGAGAAAAATTGATGAGTAAAAAAATGCACTTTTTAATGGCCTTTCTTGTCTTTTTTGGTTCGTGGGCAAGTGGTTTATTTATAATAGCAACAAACGCTTGGATGCAACATCCCGTTGGATATGAGATACTCGATAATGGAAAATATGTTTTAAATAATTTTTCTGCTATTTTTAATAATCCTTGGTTGCTACCTGCTTTTCTTCATAATCAATTAGCTTCTTTAACGACTTCTGCTTTTGTGGTTGCAAGTATTGGAGCGTATTATATTTTAAGAAATAAAAATATTGAATATGGTAAACTATTCTTAAAAACAGGTGTCATTTTTGGCTTTGTATCTAGTGTATTACTTATTTTTCCAACTGGCGATTGGAATGCTAAAAATGTTGTTAAATATCAACCTGCATCTTTTGCTGCAATGGAAGGTATTTTTGATACCGAAAAAGGAGGTACAGAAATTGTTTTAATTGGTCAACCCAATATGATAGAAAAGAAATTAGATAATAAAATTGCTGTTCCAGACGTATTGAGTTTTCTAACGTATAAAAAGTGGAATGCAGAAATTGCAGGGATGGATAAATTTACAGAAGATGAATTGCCTGACAATATACCTATGCTTTATTATTCATATCATATTATGGCAGGTTTAGGAACTATTTTTGTTGCCATAATGGGATTTGCTCTATTTCTATTATATCGTAAAAAATTATACAATTACAAATCCTTACTTTGGGCTATTATGTTTTTATTCCCATTTCCTTACATTGCTAATCTTCTTGGTTGGTATGTAGCAGAATTAGGAAGGCAACCCTATTTAGTTTATGGCTTACTAAAAACTAGTGATGGTATCTCGCCTACAGTCTCTTCTGGCAACACTTTATTCACCTTACTCGGTTTTATGGGCTTGTATTTTCTTTTAGGATTATTATTCTTAATGCTTGTCGGTAAAACAATTAATCAAGGTCCAAAACCTCAAAATATTTAAATTATGGAAATTTATTGGTATATTATTATTGCAGTCGTTCTAGCCATCTTTTTCATCCTTGACGGATATGATTTTGGAGTAGGAATCATTCATCTATTCTTTGCAAAAGAAGAAAAGGATAAAGAAGTAATTTCCAAATCTGCTGGTTTGTTTTGGGATTCTAATGAAGTTTGGCTCGTTGCAGGTGGCGGAATGTTGTTTATGGCTTTCCCTAAATTATATGCTTCTGCTTTTAGTGGATTTTATTTGCCTTTAATAATAGTACTTTGGTTAATTATATTTAGAGCAATAGGGTTAGAATTTAGAAATAAAATCAATGTGCAAATGTGGAAAGATTTCTGGGATAAAGCGTTTGGTGTTTCTAGTTTACTTTTAGCATTATTCTTTGGTATTGCTTTAGGTAATGTTGTTAGAGGTGTTAATTTAGGTGGAGTAACCAATGGTGTTTCAATTTATGAAAGTCACTACTTCTTTTTACCTTTATGGAATAGTAGTTTTAGTCCATTAAGTGAAAGCCCAGGAGTTATTGATTGGTTTACAATAATAATTGGTCTTATTGCTGTAGTTACACTTGCTATTCACGGTGCTTCTTGGATTATTTTAAAAACAAATTCTTCTATTAATAAAAAACTGATTTCAGTTATTGGTAAATTAAACATTGCACTAATTGTTTTAACAGTTTTATCATTAATAATATGGAATCTAGTAAATCCAAACTCGTTAGATAACTTTATGGACAAACCTTATCTTATAATCTTTCCTTTAATCTATTTTACAGGGCTTATTGGTATGCTTTTTCAAAGAAAAATTAAAAAAGACTTGAATCGGTTTTTGCTTTCAACTGCAATTATTTTAGGAGGAATCACATCTTCTCTAGCATCAATGTTTCCTATTATTATACCTTCTACAAATTCGATAAATGAACCCTTAACAATTTACAATAGTTCAGCTTCAAATTATGGCTTATCTGTAGCATTTATTTGGAGTATTATTGGGTTAATTCTCGTGTTTATTTACGCTATAATTCAAATACGATTTAGAAGTGGTAAAATTGACAAAATGGATTATGGACATTAATTATGAATCCTAGTTTTATCTCATTAATCGGTATTCTATTTGGTATTCTTGGTGCCAATTCTATTTTATTTTGGAATAAAAAAAAATCTATTGGTTTAATAGGGAATTCTATTGTTGGTGTTTATTCAAGTGTGCTTTATATTAAAATTGTTGGACGAATATTTAATCTAAAAACAAATTCAAATTCAGATTATTTAATGATAATAATAATTTTTGTAGGATCATTTATTGTAAGTCTAATTTTTGTGTACCTAACGAAAAAGGTATTATTAAACCTAAAAAGAATTAAAAAAGAATGATTAAAGAATTTTTAAATTATAAACTGTTTGAGTTTGACAATTATGCATTCTACAATACTTTTACCTAAGACTCTTGTCTTTAGGTAGATACATTTGTATCAATTTTATATTTATAGATTCTCCAAGTAAACACTTTTCGTATAAAATAGAAGAACCGTGAGGTGTAAGATTAATTATTTGATAAAATGGCTCCTTTTTACTCTAATACCAATTTATATAGGCACATTCAGAAGTAAATAACCATTTGTATATCAGCAGAATAAGTTGTAAATTAGACAAAACAAACCCCG
>JAMONB010000431.1 GCA_027066745.1 Flavobacteriaceae bacterium | reverse complement strand
GGGCTGGAGAAGGTCCCAAGGGTTGGGCTGTTCGCCCATTAAAGTGGCACGCGAGCTGGGTTCAGAACGTCGTGAGACAGTTCGGTCTCTATCTGTAGCGGGCGTTAGAAATTTGCGTGGATCTGATTCTAGTACGAGAGGACCGAATTGGACTGACCGCTGGTGTACCAGTTGTTCCGCCAGGAGCATTGCTGGGTAGCTACGTCGGGAAGGGATAAGCGCTGAAAGCATATAAGCGCGAAACCCACCACTAGATGAGATTTCTTTTAAGGGTCGTGGAAGATTACCACGTTGATAGGCTATAGGTGTAAAGGCAGTAATGTCATAGCCAAGTAGTACTAATAACCCATAAGCTTATGTACAATCCTCCCTCTTTTTAACTAAAGAGGGAGTGAAAACTCTTTTTTTATAATACTAAAGTTTATTTTTTATCAAATTTTATGATTTATCATTGTTATTTTAATGTGTCAATTTTTATACAGTTGGCAGTAAACAAGTCTTTTGGTAGACAGTTTTCAGTAAAGCAGTAAATGCAATAATTGAAATACTGTGTATAAACTGAATACTAAGTACTGTAAACTGAAACCTTTTAAGGTGATTATAGCAATAGGGCTCACCTCTTTCCATCCCGAACAGAGAAGTTAAGCCTATTAGCGCAGATGGTACTGCCATTGGTGGGAGAGTATGTCGTCGCCTTTCTTTTAAAAAAAGTCCTTGATTTTTATCAAGGACTTTTTTTTATGCCTAATATAGGTACATTCAGAAGTAAATAACCATTTGTATATCGGTAGTGCTCAAGGTAGGGTCCAATTCTAAAGTTAGGTAGTGTATATTTCATATATCCATCTTCTTTCACATATTAATATAATTATTTTTGGATAGATGCTCAATTTTTAAATTTAAATGTCAAAACTGTATTAAAAGGTTATACCTTAGCTACGTTATTTCAAGGAATTGTAGGAATTTTAATCGTATTGCTTTAACAAATTTTGTTTGCATAAATTGTATAATCCTTATTAATCGTCTAAACCAAAAAAAAAATGAACTTTTTAGAACATAGTAAATTAAGTACAATTAATCATCTTCTAATATCTAAAAAACTAGCGACTGTATTTATTGCTTTATGTTTTTTTGGCACTTTGGTAGCTCAAAAACCACCCAAAGTAAATCTAAAAAAATTAGATTTATATTACACAAAAATGGTTAAGGATTGGGATGTGCCTAGTGCAACCATTGGTATCGTTAAAGATGGAAAACTTGTTTTTACAGGTAGTTATGGTGTAAAAGAGATAGGTAAAAAAGAGAAGCCAAATAAAAATACTTTATATGCTATTGCATCAAATTCTAAAGCCTTTACTAGTGCAATTTTAGGGATGTTGGTAGAAGAAGGAAAACTAAAATGGAATGATAAAGTTAAAGATTACTTGCCTTATTTTGCTTTATATGATCCTTGGGTGAGTAATGAAGTAACTATAAGAGACTTGTTAAGCCATAGAGTTGGTTTAGGGACTTTTAGTGGAGACGTAATTTGGTATAAATCTAATTTAACTTCAGAAGAAATTGTAAAACGAGTTAAGTATATACCAGCTGCTTATGATTTTAGAGCAGGTTATGGCTATTCTAATGTAATGTATATCACAGCAGGAGAAGTCATAAAAAAAATTACAGGTAAGACTTGGGCAGAAAATGTTAAAGAGCGAATTTTTATACCCTTACAGATGGATAGAACGATTACAAGTCCAAAGTATTTAGAGGCTAAAGGTAATTTTGCTACGCCCCATGCTAGAGAAAGTGATAAAAATATTCCGATTGTATGGGAAGATTGGGAAGAGATTGGAGCATTAGGAGGAGTTATTTCTAGTGTAAATGACATTTCAAAATGGATGATTCTCAATTTGAATCATGGTATGTTAGGTACTGATACTATTTTCTCAAAGAAAACAAGAAATATGGTTTGGAGACCTCATAATAATTTTTATATAAACCAGACCAAAAAGAATGATTTTAATAGACATTTTAATGCTTATGGATTGGGTTGGGGTTTAAGTGATTATCATGGCTTTTTACGTGTTGGACATACAGGAGGTTATGACGGTATGATTACTGCAATCACCATGATTCCTGATAAAAATTTAGGAATTGTTGTGTTGACAAATGGAATGAATAGCCCGATTATGGCTGCAACATATTATGGACTAGATCAATTTTTAGGTGTAGAAACTGTAGATTGGTCTGCTAAAATGTTAACATCTAAAGCGAAGCGTCAAAAAGAAGATACTAGAATTACTGATAGAAAAAAAGCCCATATATTACATACAAAACCTTCAATAGCCATTGAGGATTGTGTAGGTGTATTTAAGTCAGATATTTATGGAGAGATTACAATTTCTAAAAAAGGAAATGATTTAAGAATGAATTTTGAGCACTCACCGAGTTTATCTGCTACATTACGTCATTGGCATTATGATGTGTATGAGATTATTTGGGATGTTAAACATGCTTGGTTTAATTTTGGGACGGTCAAATTTAATTTAGACAATAATCTAAAGATTAAAGGGCTTGATTTTGATGTGCCTAATGATGATATCTTTTTTGAAGAATTGAAACCTTATAAGGTGAAATAATAGAATAGTTTGTTCCCCCTCCAACTCCTTCAAAGGGGGAGAGACGACAACTTAATTATCATTACCTCAATTAAAAATTAAGGTTTAGTGAGGAAATATGTAATTGATACCAAAAAAAAGTCACACCTAAGCAGGACTAAAGATTTTCATCTATGTCATATAGCCTTATTATTTGATATCGTACTTTTCAAGATATAAGTAACCAGACCTACTAGGTCTTAAATATTTTCGGTACATTTTTTTCCTTTCGTTTAAATCACTCAAACTAACTTTGAAAGCTACTTAAAACTATGTGCCAAACTTAAACCCCTAACAGATCACCATTTCCTTTCGTTGGTAAATTTGTCTGCCCCATTAAGAAAAAGTCAACTTGTCTTGCGGCTTCTCTTCCTTCAGAAATTGCCCAAACAATCAATGATTGTCCACGGTGCATATCACCAGCCGTAAAGACTTTTGAGACATTGGTTTGGTATTGTGTTGCTTTATAATTACTACGTGTATCTAAATCTAGCCCTAATTGTTCACTTAGCGTTTTTTCTGGCCCCGTGAAACCAAGTGCTAATAATACCAAGTCACAATCCCAAATTTTTTCTGTATCTGATTTTTCAACCAATTGCGGTCTTTCTCCTGGTTTTTGTATCCATTCTACTTCTACCGTTTTTAAGGCTGTGAGTTCATCTTTTGCATTGCAGACAAATTCTTTAGTATTGATTAACCAGTTTCTATCACAACCTTCTTCATGAGAAGAACTCGTTTTTAATTGCAATGGCCAAAATGGCCAAGGTGTTTTTTCGCTTCTTCCAACAGGAGGTTTCGGCATAATTTCAAAATTAGTAACCGATTTTGCACCTTGTCTATTTGCTGTGCCAACACAGTCTGAACCTGTATCACCACCACCAATTACAATTACATGTTTATCTGTTGCAGAAATAGCTTTTTCTTTAAATTCACTCCCAAACAATGTTTTTGTCTGTTGGGTTAAGAAGTCCATAGCTTGCTCTACGCCTTTACTCTCAATCCCTTTTACAGGAAGGCTTCTACGGGCTGTAGCACCTCCACACAATACCACTGCATCAAAATTATCTAATTCAGAAATTTTATAATTAACACCTACATGAACATTGGTTTCAAAAAGGATACCTTCTGCTTTTAGGAGATTAACTCTTCGGTCAATAATTTCTTTTTCTAGTTTAAAATTCGGAATTCCGTAGCGGAGTAATCCGCCAATAGCATCATCACGTTCAAAAACGGTAACATTATGCCCAGCTCTATTTAGTTGTTGTGCAGTTGCCAGACCTGCAGGACCAGAACCAATTACAGCAACCGTTTTATCTGTTCGTTTTTTTGGAGGCTCAGCAATTATCCATCCTTCAGCAAAGCCACGTTCAACAATATTTTTTTCAATATTCTCTATAGAAATAGGGTCTTCAATCAAACCTAATACACATGCTTTTTCGCATGGAGCAGGACATAATCGTCCTGTAAATTCAGGAAAATTATTGGTAGCATGTAGAATATGAAGAGCTTTTTTCCATTCTCCTTTATAAATCATATCGTTAAAATCGGGAATTAAATTTCCAAGCGGACATCCGCTATGACAAAAAGGAACCCCACAATCCATACAACGAGCACCTTGTTTTTCTAGGTCTGTATTTTTTAGAGAAATGGTAAATTCTTTATAGTTGCTTATACGTTTTTTAACAGCAATAGTATTTTCATTTGCTCTTTTGTATGTTTTAAATCCTCTTAATTCTCCCATGTTTATGCTGTTAATTGTTCAACTTTAGCTTCTTTTCTTTTGCTAGTCTTTCTAAGGCTTTTTTATAATCTGTAGGGAAAATCTTGATAAAATACTTTACTTCTTTATCCCAATCCTTTAGAAATTTAGTAGCCAATGTACTCTCTGTATACTCTGCATGAGCAGTAATTAGTTGTTTCAAATCGAGTTTATCCGCTTTAGTTAAAGTAACGAGGTCTATCATTTCAAGATTACATAAGTTTTTAGCAAATGCCTTATCTTTATCATATACGTATGCGATACCTCCACTCATTCCTGCAGCAAAATTTCGACCTGTTTTACCCAATACAACCACTTTACCTCCAGTCATATATTCACAGCCATGGTCTCCTATGCCTTCAACCACAGCGGTAACTCCTGAGTTTCGTACACAGAAACGTTCGCCAGCAATACCGTTTATATAGGCTTCACCACGAATAGCACCATAAAAACAAACATTACCGATAATGACATTATCTTCGGCAATAAAATCGGCTACTTCTGGTTTTTTAATGATAATTTTTGCACCAGATAAGCCTTTACCCAAATAATCATTGGTTTCACCTTCTACTTTTAGCGTTAGTCCATTCGTTGCAAAAGCACCAAAGCTTTGCCCCGCAGAA